>JAJDZM010000279.1 GCA_022824615.1 Candidatus Binatia bacterium
CGCCCCTCTATGCTCGGATGTGAATTGAGGTGTGTCTGCTACTCCAGCACCTCGGCAATCACTAACTCGGTGATCTTCTCTTCGTTATAGCCCAGAACATTCTCCAGCACGTTCTGGTTCTCACGTCCCAGCGTCGGAGCCGCCGGGTTGATCTGGGCCGGGGTGCGGGAGAATTTGAAGCGGGTGCCTTCGACCGTGGTCTTGCCAAAGTCAGGATGATCCAGGTCGACGAAGTGCTCACGATGCTGGAGCTGTTTGTCCTCGTATAGTTCGTTTATGGTTTCCACCGCACTGGCCGGGACGTTTTTGGCCTGAAGCTGTTCTTCGGCCTCATACGGGCCGCGCTGGCTGCTCCAGGTGTCAATGGCTTTATCGATTTCGTCCTGATTGGCCAGCCGGCCCTTGGCGGTGGCAAGGCGCTCGTCACTACCGAGGTCGGGGCGGTCCATGGTCTCACACAGCGCGCGCCACTGGGCGTCGGTTTCCACGCCAATCGCTACCCAGCGATCCTCTCCGGCGGACTGATACACTCCGTGGGGGGCGAAGTTCATGTCCCGGTTGCCCATGCGGGTCTGGGTCCGTCCGTTGACGGTTTGGTCTAAAAGAAACGGCGCCAGAAAATGGAGCGAAGCTTCGGCCTGCGCCAGGTCGATATGCTGGCCTTTGCCGGTCTGGTGCTTATGCTCCAATGCCGCCAGCACGGCCGCGGCGTTATACCACGGGGCAATATAGTCGGTGTAGGCTCCGAACGGCCCGGCCGGCTCACGGTCGGGCCAACCCGTCGGGTCGAAAAAGCCCGAGACGGCAGCCGCCAGATTACCGAACCCGGCAAAATGCGAGTGGGGGCCGGTCTGGCCCATCAGGCAGGTGCTGAGCATGATGATGTCGGGCTTGATTTTTGTGAGCGACTCGTAGTCAAAGCCCCACTCGCGCATGGCTTTGGGCGAAAAGGACTCGGTCACCACGTCGGCCCACCGTACCAGATCAAAAATAATCTCACGCGACTCCGGTTTGGACAGGTTCAGGGTCATCGGCAGTTTGCCGGTGTTCATATTATTGTACAAACCGGAATTGTTCGGGCCGGGCTGCTTGTTTTGAAAGGGGCCGACCATGCGCACCGCATCAAAGCGGGTGGTGGATTCAATCCGCACAACGGTCGCTCCGTAGTCGGCCAAAATACGAGTCGAACCGGGACCGGCCATCGCCCACATGAAATCGAGCACTTTGACTCCGGCCAGGGCGTGATTGTTTTCACTGCCGGTCTGTTGTCCTTCTGCCATGGATACCCCTCCTGATTGAGTCGCGGTTAGATGATCCCCTTGCTGTGTAATTCCGCTAACGCTTGTGCATCAAGGCCGAGTTCAGCATAGACCTCGGCATTGTGCTCGCCAATCTTCGGCGAACGCCGCTTATAGGCAATCGGCTGCTGGCTGAACTTGGCAAACGGACCGGGATAGGCAAACGCTTTGCCGACCTCCTCATGGTCAACCGTGGTCCAGTATTGACGGGACTCCAACTGCTTGCTCTCGACGACCTCGTCAATCGTAGTGACCGGGGCGACGAGCAGGCCACGGTCCAAGGCGTTCTGGAACAGCTCTGCCTTGGTTTTGGTCTTGGTGAAATCTTCAACGAGCAGTTTGAGGCGCTCGTAGTCTTCAAGCGTTTTCGGATCGCCACCAAACAGGCCACCGCCCATATCAACCCAGTCCATCTGTTGGACCTCTTTATCGCAGAACCCTTCCTCATAGATCCAGTCCATGAGACGCTTGGTGAAATGGGCAAACGCCGAGCCAAACAGATAGGCAATCGAAACATGGCCGTCTTTCGCCGGCCAGAGCAGGCGGATCTCCAGCGGTCCCATCTTTGCCCCGCCGGCCATGCGGCGGGTTTCCGCATCGTTGAGTGGAGCCGCGAGAATGGTCGATTGGGTCGCCTGGGCCGCGGCCTGCTGGGCGGAAATATCAATATGCTGGCCGCGGTTCGAGCGGTGCGATTCGTACAGGGCAATCAGCGCGGCCGGTGCGGCGGCGGCGCTGGCGTGCAGATAGCCCTGGGGAACGCTCAGGCGGACGGGCGGGCGGTCTTCGTCTCCGGTAATGACGAGCGGTCCGCTGCTGGCCAGAATAATCAGGTCGCTATCCGCATAGCTGGCCTTTGGCCCATCTTGTCCGAACGGGGTAATCGAGACATAAATCAGCCCCGGATTGTCTGCCGCCAACTCGTCATAGCTCAGGCCGTATTTGGCCAGGGTGCCGGGATTATCCGATTCGATCAGGAATTTTGCGCCCTGGGCCAGACGCCGTAGCATATCCTGGCCTTCGGACCGTGCAATATCGAGAGTGACCCCCCGTTTGTTTCGGTTATAGGCCCACCAGTAGAGCGAGTTTTCCACGTCTTCCTGATCCTGATAGAAGGGCCCCAGCTTACGGGCCGAGGAGCCTCCGGGGGGCTCGATTTTAATGACATCAGCGCCGAGGTCGGCCAGGATTTGGCCGCACAGCAATCCGCGTTCCGTTGTCAGGTCAAGGACTCGATAAGGGTTGAGCATTCGGTGACTCCCGCACTAGCAATGACAGAGATTTTTCATCATCCGCATGAGGTCTCCCCATAGCTCCCTTGACGAGAACAGGCAAGCCCCGATTTGATAACCGTCCGATCATTCGGGTGGGCGCTGCTTAGGCGATATGGTATTGACGGAGTGCGTCATGATTTGTCCGCGCTGCCGAACAAAAATGAAAGTGGAGGCGCACCGGCCCCACAAGCAGGAGAAATGGCGCTGTCCTCAGTGTGGCAAAGTTCGTATGAAACCCGCGTCATACCGTCGGCGTACACGACGGGGGCGGGCCGAATAGGGAATGAGCCGCGGGTGGAGTCGGGCTGTCGATCCTCAGGGAGCAGAAGCCCCCTCGCCCGGAGCCTTACGGCTGTCAACATAGGCTTTCATGAGTCCCGGCAGGTCAATGGGCGACTCCGTCTCTCTGAGGACCCCGCCGGGTGGGATAAGCCTATCCGACCCGCCAAGCGAGATCAGGACATAGGGGCCACCGAGCAAACCCTTGGTGTGAATGGACGCGATGGCGTCTTCCTGAATTTCAATATCACTGTCTATGGTTAAGCGGACCCGTGCCCGCGTGCCCGTAAGCTGGACGGTATCAACTCGGCCGACGCGGACACCGGCGACCTCGACCGGCGTGCCGGGTCCCAGGCCGGTGGCACTTTCAAAGTCCGCATAGATGGTATACCCCCAGGCGTTATAGAGCACCGTTTCTCCAAGGGAAGAGAACAGATAAAAGGCACTTGTGGTTCCAAGAACCAGAAAAACCGCGACGCTGAGACCGAGTCGGTGCATAGCCTGACAGCCTAGCAGACCAATCCGTGCCCCCCAAGACCTCCGCCCATGCTCATGACTGATCACACAGCTCTACAGGAAGGCGTGAAAAACGCGAGTGGGAAAATTTCTTTGCGACTTTTCTGTCTTCTTGTTCTTCTTTGTAGTCTTTTGTTCGGCCATGTCCAAAACGTGTGGGCCGATAATGCGGCCCGCGTCGCCCAGGGGCAGTATGTTTTTGCCTTAGCCGGGGGATGTGGCTGTCATACGGCGGATAAGGGGCCCACCAACGCGGGCGGGCGGCCGATTGAAACCCCCTACGGGCGATTTTACGGAACGAATATCACGCCCGACCCGGTCCATGGGATTGGAACCTGGACGGATCGGGAAATCGTTGACGCAATCCGGCTGGGGGTGAAACCCGACGGGACGGTCATGAGTCCGGTCATGCCGTATCCAGCCCTAAGCGGCATGACGGATGAGGATGTCACGGCGCTGGTGGCTTTCCTGCGCAGCCAGGAGCCCGTGGCGCAAGAAAATCTTCCCCACGAAGTCTCCCTTCCGTTTTCCGGCTTGGCCATGCGCGTCTGGCGCTGGCTGTTTTTTGAACCAGTTGAAAGCCGGTCTGCTGTCTGGGCAGACCCCATTGCCCGAGGCCGCTACATCAGCGAACACCTCGCCCATTGCCAGGAATGCCACACGCCGCGTACCGTGTTTGGCACACTCGACCGGACGCACGATTTAGCTGGGAATCCGGCTGGCATTGACGGCGAGGTCGCGCCTAACATTACCCCGGATGACGAGACGGGTATTGGGCGGTGGAGTGAGGGAGAGGTCGTTTCCCTGCTGCGTACCGGGTTTCTCCCGAATTTTGATACGGTTCAGGGGCTGATGGCGGTGGTGATTGATGGAGTGCCTGGGGGCGGATACAAAGACATGACTGATGACGACGCCCACGCTGTTGCCAAATATCTGAAATCGACTCCTCCGAGGAGTCAGGTAGAACAGGAATAGCGTAGGGCTCTCGTAAGAGGAGGGAGTGCAATGAGAGGGATAGTTAGCCGTGTGGTTCGTGGAGTTTTAATCAGTGTGAGCGTGATGGCAGGAGGGCTGCATAGTCTGGGTGGGCTGAGTTTCGGGCATGAAAACCATCCGACTCAGATGCCGGACCCGCAGCAGATGGTGGCGTTTCGTACCTATCTGATGGAGAATATCGGAGCCAATGCCAAGGAGATGAAAGGCAAGATCGATGCCGGTAAGCTCGCAGAAGCAAAAATGAATGCCGCCGCCATCGCCCTTCATTCCACCCGTATCGCCGCGCTCTTTCCTGAGGGCAGCAGTGGAGATTCCTCCCGGGCCAAGGAAGAAATCTGGCAGAACTGGGACGCGTTTCTCGCCTCCGCCTCAGAGTTGGGTACGGAAGCGAACGCACTGACCGTGGCTGCGGGAGAAAACAATGCCACCGCCGTCAAAGAACATCTGCAAAAGGTATTCGGGACGTGTAAGAGCTGTCACGACCAGTTTCGCAAGCCGGAGGAATAATCCCGCACGGGAGTTATATTGCTCCTGGGAAAAAAACGTGAGATAAAAATTCAAGAAATTCCCCGGTAATAAGGAGGCTTTCGTGTCCGGTGCTGTTGGGTTCCAAGCGCTGACAAGCCGTAATGCCGTCCTGAGTAGCGCAGAAAATTTCATTCTGTACCTGCTCATGGAGACCAAGCCGCAGGGTGGGAGCGTGCGCCTGCCGCTCAATCTTGGCATTGTTCTTGACCGGAGCGGCTCGATGTACGACGAACAGCGGCTTGATTACGTCATCGAGGCCATCAAATATCTGATCGACAATCTTGGCCCGGAAGACAAGGCGGCGGTGGTCGCGTTTGCCGACCGAGCCGAAGTGGCGGCAACGGCAGACCGGGTCACGGCGGATGCCGCCGGGGTAAAACGGGCCATTGACGATCTCGATCTCTTGGAGATTGGCGGCGGAACGCAAATGGCGTTGGGCATGGAAGCCGCGCTGGCCGAGGTAGAGAAGCATTATTCGCCGAACCGCCTGAACCGGCTGTTGCTCCTGACCGACGGTCAGACCTACGAGGAGCGTAAATGTCTCGATCTCGCCCGTCAGCACCGGGAGCGCATTTCGTGCAGCACGCTCGGGGTGGGGATTGAGTTCAATGAAAAACTGCTGATGGAAATGGCCGAGGAGAGTGGCGCCAACTATCACTTTATTGATGCCCCGGCCTCCATCCCGAATATATTCTCCAGCGAACTCCAGGGGCTGCGGAATGTCGCTCTGACCAACGCGCGGATTGAGATGCAACTCAGCGCCGGGGTGCAAGTGAAAGAAGCCTTTCGCGCCAGTCCTCAAATCTACCCGATAAAAGAGATTACGCCTGACGCCAACCGGACGCTTTCCTTGCCGTTGGGAGATATCGAAGCGGGCACGCCAAGCTCAGCCCTGGCCGTCTTAGTCCTACCGCCCCGCCGCCCTGGCCGGGTACGGCTGGTGCAGGCTGAGCTGTACTACGATACGCCCGAGGCCAAGAACCAACACGACAGCGTGGACGTGGTGGTGAATTATACGCTTGAGCGTTCGGCCATGGGCCAGGCCAACGGTTATGTGATGAATCTGGTCGATCAAGTCAGTGTGGCCAAGATCCAGCTACAGGCCGAGGCGGCTATGGCTGCCGGCAACACGGATAAGGCCACGCGGCTGTTGGGCAATGCCATAGCCGGCACCCAGCGACTGGGGAATACGAAAGCAACCCAGGCGCTTGAGGGGCTTCAGAGTGAATTGAAGAAAACCCAGAGTCTGGCGACCGGGGCAGCCAAGACACAGTTGCTCAACGCTCAGGCTACCCTTCGAAAGACGCAGCAGCTCGATCCGGAGAGCGTCAAGGATGCACTCCGGGATTAAGCTCCACCACAGATGTGGTCAATGAAGGAGATGTGAGAATGATTCGCTGTGCGGAATGTAATGAAGAAAATATGGATGGTCTGGAATACTGTGATAGCTGCGGCGCGAAACTTGAAGCCGTAGCGACCGAAGCTGCGGCCCCGGAAGCCGAGACGGCTGATGCTCCTGACAGCCAAGCCGCAGAGGAAGCTCCCGCCGAAGTTGAGGCAAGTACGGAGGCCGCGCCAGAAGAAGCTGCGGCTGAGACATCGGAAGCTGAGAGCGGGGAGAGTGCCGAGGCGACGGGAGATGAGTCCACAGAGACCGCGACAGAAGAAGCCGTGCCTGAAGTCGCTGCCCTCAGCGATGACCAGGCAGCGGTCGGCAGCGCCTCGCTCACCATCACCCGGGGTGGCACTGTGGGGAAAGTCTTTGAACTCCAGGCCGGAGACAATTTGGTTGGCCGGTGGGACCCGGATTCCGGTTCTTTTCCTGAAGTCGATATGGAAAACGATGATCCGGAAGCACGCATCTCCCGTAAGCACGCGCTGCTAAAATTCGGGGCTGAGCTGACGATTGAAGATATCGGCAGCCTGAACGGAACGTTTGTCAATCGGGGACAACGCCTTGAGCCCGGCTCGCCCGTCCCGCTTAAAGACGGAGACGAGATCATCATCGGCAAAACCTTTTTCAAGGTGTCACGCGCCCAATGAGTAATGCGAGCCCATTCGACACCTTGAAGTTCTCCACACTGTTACGGGAGGGAGGCTTCACCCAACAGCAAGCGGACACGCTAACCAAGGGGCTACAGGAAGCCCTGACCGCTACCGTTGCCACCAAGGCTGACCTGAGCGAAGCGGAGGCTGCGTTAAAGGCTGACCTGAGCGAAGTGAGGGGAGAGTTAAAGAGCGACATCTCCGCCTTTCGGGAAGACACGGCAAAGGGTTTTCAAGATGTGTACAAATTTATGGTGGCGTCCACGCTGACCATTGCCGGAACAATCATAGGGACGGCCATAGCCCTAGTGCGTTACCTTGCCCCTTAGTGAGGAGCCCTCACCACATCGTTGACGGCCTGACCAGCCTCTTTGAACATCTCGCCTCATGAGGAAAGGAACAGTTGACGTATGGGGTCCGCGCCGCTGATGACCGAGCCGACAGAGCGTGGGGAGGGCTGTGTTTGTGGTGAGTGCGGACAGGCCAATGTTGTCGGTGAAACGTTTTGCACCGCCTGTGGCGTAGCGCTTGAAGAAGACGGTGAGGGGGAGTCGGTTACTTCACTTGAACCGCTACCTATCGGCACCGTTCTGGCCGCTACCTATCGTTTGACCGCACTCCTCTCGACCGGACAGGAAAATCGTTACCGGGCGGTTCGTCAGACGGACGACGGCCAGACTTACCTCATAGCGGAGCGGTCAAGCGACCAGGCCGATGCCCATTTGGGTGGCGCGTTTCGCTTGTCCGAACAGCTTGTCGAGATTCGCCATCCGGCCCTGATTCTCCCCCAGGAACGTTGTGAACGTGACGAACGGGTCTACCTCATCACGTCGAGTCAGTCCGGTCTCCCGCTGAGCCAGCGTGTTGGCCGGACAACGGAGCGGGAGGCGGCCGGCTGGGGTGTCCAGCTCTGTCAGGCCGTGGATGTTTTGCACCGGCATGGACTCCTGTGTATTGAGCTGCCTCCGGAGAACATTCTTCTCGACAAGACGGGTCGGCTGCACCTCACCCAATTCGATGCGATCCGTCTCAAAGACGCAGTTGAGGAGAATCCCGTGTTGACGGATGGCTATGCTGCGCCCGAGGCATACAAGGCTCAGGTGCTGAACGAAGCCGCCGATGTATTTGGGCTCGGTGCCTGCTTGTATGCTGTATTGGTAGGCCGGCGTTTGCCGGTCGAGGGCTGGGCGGTTCAGCCTGAACCGCCTGTCTTCTATCCTGAGAAAGTCCTGACTCCTGAGTTTGAGCGTGTCTTAAGCAGAGCGTTGGCACTTGAGCCTACAGAGCGCTATGCGGACCTGCCCGCGCTGAAACACGACTTGCTCGCGCTGAGTCAGTCGGTGCAGATCCGTTCGGCCTGGCGGACCGATGTCGGACAGGTGCGTGACCATAACGAAGATGCCGTACTGGTCAAAGAGATGGGGCAAGGCGGCATAGCCGGCAACGATTTTCGTGGGCTGTATATTGTGTCAGATGGTATGGGTGGCGCCGAAGCCGGGGAGGTGGCGAGCCAGATCGCCATTCAGACGGTAGCCCGCCATGTCGAAGCAGCCTGGGCTGATGCCGAGGCGGAAGAGGAGGCCGATGCCACGACTTGGGAGCGCTGTCTGCGTGAAGCGGTTGAGGCGGCCAATACCCGGATTGTCGAATACGGAAAAGATCATTCCGAGTCGGCTGGTCTGGGAGCCACGATCGTTGCCGCGCTGATCCGGGCGGAACAACTGGCGCTGGCCTGGGTCGGGGACAGTCGGGTCTATCTGCTGGAAAACGGGGTATTACACCAGCTCTCGCACGATCATTCCCTGGTCGCCCGTCTGGTCGAGATCGGCCAACTGACCGAAGAAGAGGCGTTGACCCACGAGCACCGTAACGTTCTGATTCGGTCTTTGGGCAGCAAGGAAAACGTGAAGGTTGATACGCTCTCGCGACCGCTCAAGCGTGGAGTTCGTCTCCTTCTGTGCAGCGACGGGCTGACCAGCCATGTCCTTGATCCGGCGATTGCCGACATTATGAGTCGCCACCGGACCCCGCACGGGGCCGCCCTGGAATTGACGGTCGCGGCCAATACTGCGGGCGGTAGCGATAATACCTCAGTGGTGGTGGTCTTTCACGAGTAACGAGGCATGGTCGATGTCGCGAAATGAAAGCGGTCAACTCGAACCTGGAACGGTCCTGGCGGGCCGGTATCAGATTGAGCGTTTTCTGGCG
>JAJDZM010000246.1 GCA_022824615.1 Candidatus Binatia bacterium
CCGATGTAGGGCAGCAGGTTCAAGACGGCCTCGTACATCTGGAGTTCGCTGAGCCCGGCGTCCTTGCCCTCGCTGAAGAGTTGCTCGGCGGTGTCGAACCGACCCGAGGCGCCGGCGGCGGATATCTGACACAGCGCGACCAGAGCGGTCTGGTTATAGGCTGTGCTTTGGGCGTGAGCGGTCAGCGGCAGCAGGGCCACAGTGCAGACGAGTACGATTGTCAGCCTCCTGCTCGTCCTCCAAAGGCCCGTCATTTTTTTCTGCTTCTGCATACGTTCTCCTTGTCACCAGCTACCCGTCCGTATTCTCAACAAGGATGCCCTGGTCCTTTAATTCCTGTATTTGCTCGGACGTATAGCCGCATAAGCCGCCCAGCAACTCGGCCGTATGTTGACCGAGGCGTGACGCCGGGCCGGGTATGCGCGGTGGGGTCTTGGAGAATTTGTGGGGTGATTGGAGCAGCTTCAGGTCGCCGTAGTCGGGGTTGGGCATGGTTTCGACCATGCGTTTGCTTAAATGTGGGTCTTCCGCGAATTGGCCGATGGACAGAATCGGGGCAACCGGCAGGCGGAGCTCATCGGCCATGATCCGAATCGCCTCTTCGTCGCTCGGCAGCGATTGCAGCCACTCTTCGATAATGACCCGTAGGGCGTCCGCGTTCTGAATGCGCCAGCGGTTGGTCTTGAATTCGGGCGAGGTCAGGAGCTCTTCGTGTCCCATGCGTTTGACCAGGGTCACCCAGTGGTCCTCGGTAATCAGTCCGATGGCGATATAGCCGTCCTTTGATTTGAACGCCCCATACGGAAACGCTCCGGCCCGCTGCGAGCCGCCGCGCTGCGGGTCGACCGCGCCGTCGGTCACGCTGTAGGCCGCCAGCGCCCAGTCGTGCGAATTATAGGTACAGTCCACCAGGGCCAGGTCAATATGCTGGCCCTCGCCCGTGCGCTGACGATGAAACAGGGCCGCCATAATCGCGCCAAAGGCGTTGAGCGCGGTCATGTGATCGCCAATAGCCGAGGCTGGATAGGCCGGATAGCCGTCCGGCTCGCCGACCAGATGCAGCAAGCCGCCTGCTGCCAGGGCGACCAGGTCGTTGCCGATGCGACGGGAGTACGGCCCGGTCTGCCCATAGGTCGAGACCGAGCACATGACGAGGCTCGGGTTGATGGCGGACAGGCTGTCGTAGGTCAGACCGTAGCGCTCCATGATGCCGGGCGTGAAGTTCTCGAACAGCACGTCGCAGTGCTGGACCAAATCCTTGATGACAGCTTGGCCGGCCGGGGTCTTGATATCCACGCACAGACTCTTCTTGCCCCGGTTGTGCATGATGAAATAGCTCGGCGTGGCGCCATCTTTGCCGTCCTTGGGCACGATGCGGATATGCCGGCTGTGTTCGCCTTTGGGTGGGAGTTCAACCTTGATGACTTCCGCCCCGAGGTCCACCATCAGCCGCGTGGCCTGCGGGCCGGCCAGCCATTGGGTCAGGTCAAGTATACGGACCCCTTCAAGAATCTGTTTCTGTTCGGCCATATCACACTCCCTTAGATAGCCTTGCCGGCTACAAACCCACCGTCAATCGGAATTGTTGCACCGGTCATGAAGTCTGCGTCCTCAGACGCCAGGAACAACATTAGTCGGGCGATTTCCTCAGGCTGAGCCCAGCGTCCGGCCGGATGCGCCTTTTTGAGCGATGCCACGATATCCGGCTTGTCAAAATAGCCCGCGGTCATGGCGGTCTCGACCACGCCTGGGGCAATGGCATTGACCTGAATATGCTTATCGGCCAGTTCCATGCCCATCTCCTTGGTCAGACCAACCACCCCATGCTTGGAGGCTACATAGGCCGCCCGGTTCGGTACGCCTACGAGACCGGCGACCGACGACAGGTTGATGATTTTTCCGCTTTTGTTCTGCGCAATCAGGTGCCGGGCGACGGCTTGACTGCACAGAAACGTCCCGGTCAGGTTCGTACCAATGACCTTCGTCCATTCTTCGGCGGGCAATTCCAGGAAGGGTACGATCTCGCGCACCCCCGCGCTGTTTATCAGCACATCGAGCGAGCCGAGTCCGGCTACGGCCTGCTCGACCATGGCCTGCACCGAATCCGGTTGGGTAACATCGACCTGGAGGGCCACGGCCTTCCGGCCTAATTCCTCAACCGCGCTGGCGGTTGCCTGAGCCGCTTCAAGTCGGAGATCCGCTGCGGCAATAGCAGCACCTGCCGTGGCAAAGGCCAGGCTTGCCGCCCGCCCGATTCCGCTCCCCGCGCCGGTAATCAGGACACCCGTGTTTTCAAACCGCATACATATCTCCTGTTGGCCTTCCTATATCCTAAACGCGCTTGCTTTTTTAGCCTGTCGGGTTCATCTTGTGAGGGCTGGAACTGCTAAGAGAAATTTCATGGCTACACTTGCATTCGACACCCACAAGGCCGTCAAGGTGCTCCAAGCTGCCGGAGCCGATGAATCCCTCGCCGAAGCGGTTGTTGCAACGGTTGGCGAGGCCATGGGAGAGAATGTTGCCACCAAGGCCGATATTGCCGGATTAAAGGCTGATATCGCCGAATTGGAAGCTCGGCTCTACCGCCAACTGTGGCTCATGGCCGCCGGTATTGTCGGCCTCACTGTCAGCCTCACGGTTGCGTTAGTGAAGCTGACCGCCTGACCGCCTCTTTACATACATCCCAGATACCAAGACATTTTCACGTGGTAAGGATGTCATATGCGAGTCAATGCAAGATTGGATGACGAGCGGTCGGAGAAGTTACGGCAACTTCAGGCGCTGACGCGGCTCAGTACAAGCGAAATTGTCAAGTGCGCAATCGACCTCTTGTACCGCCAACAAGCCGGGCGGTCCTGCGACAAGCTCGACACCTTGTTGAGCAGCGACTTCGTGGGCTGCGCCAAAGGCCCCACAGACTTGGCGAGCCAATACAAGCATTACCTCATCCATGACTTGAATGAGTAGCCTTAACGAAACTCTCGTCGTCACACGATCAGTTGTGGCGGCAACCGAACTTGGAGAAGGCCGGATTCTTTCCACAGATCAACGTGATTTCGAGACGTGTCGATGGAAGGATACGCAACCGTTTCACAACCTGCTGCGCCCCTTCGCGGCATAAGTTCACCCATCCCAACCGATATACTCACCCTGCATTGCGTTGTGTGCTAGGACGCCTTTCGTCCACGCCCTGCCGTCATGTCGAGCTTGACCCGGCACCCATACCCCGCGCAAGACCAGAGGTGGGCTGGAGTCGTACCGTTAGGACAGGTCTTAAGAATTTATTGGCCTTTGCCATTTATCCTTATGTAGAAGTAAACTGCTACATTTTTAGGTCTAGTTTCTCCATCGCCACCTGATACGGAGTGAGTATGATTCCCAGATTCTTCGATTATCAATGGCCTTGCGGGAGTGCGGAGCCTATGCTCTGCGTCGAGTGGGTAAATTTGGGAACCCCCATCCAGATGCGCGTGTTTAGTCGTGCGCACGGCACCAACTGTGCCAGTGTGAGAATGCGAACCGGATGAGGCTATTGAAAAAGGACTGGTTGGCAATCTTGTAGAATCATCCTGGAGACTGCCAACTTCACGACCGCTTTGCGGATCAACCGAAGCGTCCTCGTCCATACCACGAAGAAACCTACCTCTAAGATCAGGTATCCTTTTTCTTCCGGTTATTTTGTAGTAATCCGTACCAGTATCCACTTCTTCACCATCTGCGATAATCCAGTCGTTACCGTAGTGATGCGAAAAATCACTGGGTGAGAGGACACTTGCTATAATGGAGCCAACAGGTAGTGACTCTTTTTGAGTGTCGGGTTTCTCTATTGCGCCAAATTCTAGACCAGCAATAGTGAACGGCTTTCCAGAATATATTGAAACCGCGATTAGGACGAAAAACCCAAAAACTGACAGAGCCAACAACCATGTGGGTATTTTTTCTATTAGTTTCTCCACTCTTCACCTCAATTTTCTAGAACCGTAGGTCGGACATATATGATAAGGAAACGTCGCTGGCTAGGGAGGATAGACCGCATAACAACATGCCTCCGTATGTAGCGCTTTCCTTTTGCACACCCAAAGATTTATGAACGCCTTCTTTTCAGCGACACAGAAGCACCGTTTCAATTGAACTTCCCGATCATGTCCAGCATGCGCATCAAATCTACGGCGTCTGAGAAGACCTTGGAGAGGTTTTGACTGGTGGCGCTGTGATACTTTCCACCCGATTGGGTAGCAATGTTCTGTAATTGCCGCTGGGCCGCGCCCGACACCTCAAGCCCGACGGTTTCATGGCGGTAGAGGAGATTGTTGTGCTTTAAGGTTCGTAGAACGGTATCCAGGTCACCACAGTCATCGTTCCCGTCGGCCAACAGCAAGATCATCTGCGTTCTGCTGGCCGCAGATTTGTGCTGTGACATGAACCTGTTCGTCGCCTCCAAGGCCGTTGCCAGGGGAGTACCACCTTGGGCGGAGAGGCTGTTGACAAAGGCTACAAGCTGTGAATCGGGCTGGTACAATCTCCCTCAAAAGCCAGGACTGCTATTTCGGTCTTGCTCTTGATCGCCTTGCGGATGGTATCGACCGCCGCCCGCTTGGCAGAACTCAGTTTTGAGCCAGACATACTGCCGCTGATGTCTATCAGTAGGAGCAGGCTACCTGATGGGCCGCCACGGCCCGGACGCGGCATCTGACGGCTTGGGAGTGCTGCTGCGGTTTTCTGAGTCGTCGATATAGTTTTGGCCGCCGGTTGAGATTTTTTTGCTTTCTTCTTTTGATCCTCCAGGAACGTATAGCCGTCGAATTGCCAGTGGGAGAGCGAGGGTTTCTGGTCTTCGTACAGATACAGATAGGTGGAGTTGGAAAGGGTGCGGCCCGGCGCGATGGCCCGGACTCCCAAAGCGATACCAAATAGCAGTTTACTCTGGTCCGACCGCCCATCAATTTTGTATAAATTCGGCAGCCGCTCATACGAACAATAACCGAGGGTACTACCCTGGTCGGGCTCAACAGTCATGGTCGCAATTTCCGGGCCTTCAGGTCTGATTCTCCGGCCCGAGCCGTTGGTGATTTTCAGGCTGACTTTCCAGACTTTTATTTTCTTAGTGGTATAATTACCGTCGCTTGCAGGACTGGAAGAGCATGACGTGGAGTGGCCGGTATCGGTCGCCGTATATTCCACCCGCACCCCGTACTTGTCGCTGTGTAAGACTTTTGCCGCGGCGGGCGTTTCCAGGATTATGCACAGGAGGGCCACCGCGCCGCCTATTGCTAGAGATTGCTTCATCTTCGTCTTCTCGAATGTAGAGCCACTAACAATAAAGAACACACCGCCCCCAATTTTGGCCAAGGGCTCTGCCCCTGGACCCCTGGGGCTCTGCCCCTGAACCCCTGGAGATAAAGAGGTCAGGACTCAGGACCTAAGGCAGCGATCGGGCAAGGCGGAAACCTTCGTATTGGTCCCCTTGTCGGAGGACCCAACCAAAGAAGACACGGGACGATCTTAGAAAATTCGGGTCGGAGGAAGAATCCCCGCCACGTAAGACGCGCTGCCAACAACCCCCGGCCTCAGTCCTATGAAAACAGTCCTGGACCCATTCCCACACGTTACCCGACATGTCGTATAAACCCAGCTCGTTGGCTCGCTTTTGCCCGACCGCGTATATCGTACCCTTATCGATGTTATACCACGCCACCGCATCGGGATCATTACTCCCTGCATATCGATACCCCTGACCCAGCGGCCCTCCTCTGGCGGCATACTCCCATTCCGCTGCGCTCGGCAGCCGGTATTGGCCGCCCCCAGCGTTTCGTTTCTGAGCGTTGAGCTTCTGGAGAAATGCCTGCGTTTCATCCCAAGTCACGCTAACCGGACACCGGGGGCACCTTCCACTGTCGTGCGGATGGTTCTCTCCCATCACGAACGCCCACAACTCCTGCGTCACTTCGAATCTGCCGATCTCGAAACTCCCCACCTGTACCCGGGCCGGCTTTTCATAGTCATAGTCGTCGCAAGGCTCCTGCTCCGGCGTACACCCCATGATGAAACTCCCGCCTTCAACGCGCACCATTGCCATTGCCATTTCCGGACCTTCCACCGCGGCTATCTTTGCCTCTGCTTCTGACAGCAGTTCCAAGGCCGGTGTGTAATGCGCTGAGCCCCGCCCGGCGCTGATGACGAACTCTTTGAGCAGCGCTTGCCCCTTGAGCAACTCCCCCGGCTCCATGCTGTGTTCCATCAGCATCTTGCCGTAGAAAAAGGCAAACTCCGGCGGCGGCTCAGTGTCCAGGGCTTCAATCTTGCCAAACGCCTGGAGCGCGGCTCGGGGATCGCCCTTTTCCAGCGCCTTGCGCGCCTCCAACAAGTATTGGTCTGCCAGGATATCGGGCGGCAGGTCTTGCGCCAGGACCGGGCTATGGAGCAACAACACAAGCAGAAATGACAGGGCAGTATTCATGGGTTGTGATTCCTTTCTCTAAGACAAGCTTCTTATCCTCTAAGCACGGCCTGGAGAGTCACCTTTTTTGCTTTGGCGAAGTCGGCAGGCGCAATAAACCCTCTGGGGTCGTGCTCAATTTCAATACCCAATTCCTTATAGCATTCCCACACGTATTCCGAGCAGATGTATTCTCGATCTCGCTTGAGAGCTTTCTTATCTTTATCACTGAAAGGCAGGTAGGAAGCTGCGATACGTGCGGCGATCTTAGCGATTTCGTCCTTGTCATAGGGGTAACCGAACAGGTCAACAGCAAACTGACCAAGTGGCTTCAACCTAGCCGGGGGGACTGTGGCGAAATCAGCATGACGGGCTATGACGAGGCGACCTGGATAGGGGTTCCCTTTGTTATCGTAGTCTTTGAGGTACTTACTCAAAGGGACGGTGCGGACGCCTAGCGGCTCAACGCTCTCCAAAACCATGATTCGATCAATAGCATCCAGCCTTATTACGAACCCCACGTGACTCCAGACGCTGCTGGTCGCTTTCTGGATCATACGAGAAAAGAAACCGGAACCAGCGCAGAGCAGTAGGTCTCCATTCTTGATACAGGGTCGGAATTGCCCATACTTGGTTACGGGTTTCTTGGGGAATCTCTTTACAGGCACGCGCATTAATCGCTCTCTTCTGAAGATAGGAAGAACTATCTCCGCAAAACTTCTAGGTTTTATTGCGCATTGGATTTAGGAGGGCTATTAGTGCCTCCGGCAGCTTTTGCGTCTTGCTTCCGTGGGGAGCTACCGTCACGAAAATAATAGCCAATAATAGCACCTACCAATAAGCTGTAGGTGGCAGACCATGTTTTGAGCATTGCCTCAGCCGTGTTCCATTGCACATACCCCGAGACCGCAGTTAAGGTGAGTAATATTGTTACTCCAAGGAAGACGTAAATTATCGCTTTTGCGATATGGCCGCGGGTGGTCTCATCCGTCGTCATTAGATTCCTTCCATGAGAGTTCATCAGGCATATTGCTGTAATCGTATTTTTCGATAGACTCCCATTCCCCAAAGAGTGGAGCTTTATGCTCCTTTACGCCTTCCGCGTTCAATAGTATCAAAGTGTCGTTTTGAGGAAGATATAGGAGTTCCCACGTCTCCTGAGTCGGCCAAGGCACATTCAATAGTCCATGTTTCTCTGTGCCCTCATATTGTTTTTTCAATTCAAGCGCGATCAATCCGCTCGTCGGATTCTGTGACGCTTGCGTACTCCATCCCTTCTTCTTCAGATATTCTAGATACTGCTCAAATGAACCTTTTTTCAAAGACCCCAGCGGGAGACTAACGTCCTCCGCAATCAGGGGAGAACTGGCAACAAAAAGAAACCCGAGTATGACACTAAGTATGCTTATATTGCGTTTCATGTGCAGCGTCCTCCTTGTAGGAAAGCATCTACATGATTGAGCACAATTCTGCCTTCCATCCTTGTTGAGTTGTCTTCTCACCTCACAGTTATATTGCTCACCATTTCACCGTAAATCACCCCCGAAACCCCGGCATGATCTCCTTGGCAAACAACTCCAACGAGCGGGTCGATTTCTTGGGGTCCATGCCGGCCAGTTGGGTGCTCATAATGAAATGGGTGCATTGGAACTCGTTTTTGAAGCGTTCCATTTTTCGGGCGACCTGGTCCGGCGTGCCGATCATCACCGCTTCCCCGAAGGCCGAGTGACGGAGTTCCTCCGGCTTGGTATAGGTCCACACATCTTTATCTCCAGGGGCATCATTCGCCTCAGCCAGAATATGGCCGTAGAACTCCATCATACTGAACAAATGGTCCTGGCAGTCCTCCCAGGCTTGGTCTTCGGTCTCAGCCAGATACACCAGACGCAGTTGCGCGATGTTGAAATCATCAGGATTGCGTCCGCATTTTTTGAGTTCGTCGATATACCACCCCGCCGGGTCGGGTCCGATAGTTGCCATGAGATGACAGCCCAGCCGGGCCGCGCTGCGGGTGGCCTTCTCGGCCCGCGCCCCGATCCACAGCGGCATGGGCTGCTGCACCGGCTTAGGGCTCAGGGTCAGGTTTTTCACCTGGGTGAAACGCCCGTCAAACGTGACCGCATCTTCAGTCCAGACTTTTTGAATCAGCTCAACGCCCTCGCGCAAACGCGCCGAGCGCTCCTTGCGCGGCATACACAGGGCGTCAAACTCCATATACGAATAGCCCTGCCCAACCCCCAGGTCGAAGCGGCCGTTTGACCAGATATCGACACAGGTGGCATCTTCCGCCACCCGAATCGGATGCTGGAAGGGTAGCAGCAGAATAAACGTCCCAATCCGAATGGTGTTCGTTCGGGTGGCAATCGCTGCCGCGGTCGGCAGCAGCGACGGATTATAGCCGTCCTCGGTAAAGTGGTGCTCGGTCAGCCAGACGTGGTCGTAGCCGAGTTCCTCGGCCCGAACGGTCTGGTCTAAGATCGCGTTATACAGCTCGGGAAACGGCCGCGCCCAAGGCTCCGGGTTCCGAAAATCCTCCATAAAACCAAATTGCATAGGATCGTCCTCCTCTCTATTTATGAATTGATACGCTCGGAACGCTGTCGGATTATATGCCGTTCGTCCCTCAACTTCCCCCTCACCCCAACCCTCTCCCTCCAGGGGAGAGGGGGAAAAGTACCAACTCCCAATCCCTAATCCCCGACCCCCGGCCTTCTCTCCCCCACCCGCGTTGCCTGCTCAAACGCATAGGCCAACTGAAGTACGCCCAGTTCGTTTTGATGCCGGCCAACGATCTGTACGCCAACGGGCAGGCCCTCTGGGGTGAAGCCGCACGGCACCGAGATGGCTGGCAGGCCGGTGACGCTGATGTAGTAGCACGAGCGCATCCAGTCCAAATACGTCTCCATCTGTACGCCGTTAATCTCACGCACGTAGCGCTGTTTGACATCAAACGGCGGCACCTGAGAGACGGGCAGAATCAGGAACTCGTACTGTTCCATGAACTCCCGCACCCGGTGATAGAGCAGCGTGCGCTTCTTCTCGGCCCGCCCGATCTGTGGGCCGGTGAGTTTTGTGCCTTCCTCGATATTCCAGATGACCGTGTCCTTCATTTTATCCCGGTGTTCGGGCAGCAGCTCGCCCAAAGACAGATCGAAATACCACGCCCGCCAGACGCGAAAGACTTCGTCGGCATCTCGGAAGTCGGGGGTCGCCTCCTCAATGACGCAGCCCAGGTCGGTAAATACGCTACGCCGGC
Source organism: Candidatus Binatia bacterium (assembly GCA_022824615.1). Taxonomy (GTDB): domain Bacteria; phylum Desulfobacterota; class Binatia; order Bin18; family Bin18; genus Bin18. The sequence goes on from JAJDZM010000246.1 coordinate 9,693, forward strand.
TTTCGAGCGCCGCGGTCACACGGGCATCGACCGGCAGTCCGCCCAGCGTCGGACTCCAGGCAATCGAGGTATCCGCAAAAGAGCGCTCAAGGGGCTGAAGGAACTGCTCGCCCGATTCGGTATTGGCAATCGGCACCCTGGGGTCGGGCCCGGCCATGACGCTCAACAACAACGCCACATCCTGCACGGTACGTGCCATCGGCCCTTCGACGGCAAACGGAAACCAGCCGACCCGGTGCGGCCAGGTCGGTACGCGGCCGGGCGAGGGTCGGAACCCGACGACATTGCAGAAACTGGCCGGGTTGCGCAGCGAGCCGCCCAGGTCGCTGCCATCGGCAATCGGCAGCATCCCGGTCGCCAGCGACACCGCGGCCCCGCCGCTGCTGCCGCCACAGGTTGTAGAAGGATCATACGGGTTGAGCGTCTCGCCAAACACTTCGTTATACGTTTGCGAGCCGGCCCCGAACTCGGGCGTATTCGTCTTGCCGATGGCAATCGCACCGGCCGCACGCAGGCGTTCAACAATAATCTCGTCCTGGTCGGGAACAAAGTCGGCAAAGATCGGCGAGCCGAGCGTCGTGCGTACGCCTTTGGTCAAGACCAAATCCTTATGGGCAATAGGCAAGCCGTGCAGCGGTCCGACCTCCTGGCCTCGCCCGAGCGCCTCGTCAGCCGCGCCCGCTCGCTCCAGGCCACGCTCGGCCAACAGGGTCACAATCGCATTCACCCGCGGATTGACGCGCTCGATCCGGGCCAGATGCGCTTGCATGACTTCCCGGCACGACACCTCGCGGGTGCGTATACGCCGAGCCAGTTCGGTTGCACTGAGAAAGCAAAGTTCGGCAGCAGACATACTCCCTCCCTTGGACGAGCCCGTCCTTTCTGTTCGTCCGAGCAGCCTAGCGTCAGTACCGTCAAAGGACAACGGCGCTTGAAAGGCGCACCCATATGCAGTCCAATATGCACACCCTTAACCGCGAAACGGGAGGACAGCATGAGCCGGCCTTTTCCTGACGAGCCATTTCTCCGGGGGAATTATGCCCCCTGGCCCATGGAAGGCGAGATTCACGACCTGGTCGTCACGGGCGAAATCCCAGCCGAGTTGAACGGCACCCTGTACCGGAACGGCTCAAACCCGCAGTTTGCACCCCGCGGACAGTATCACTGGTTTGACGGTGATGGCATGATCCACGCGTTTACCCTGAGTGCAGGCAAGGCGTATTATCGAAATCGCTGGGTCCGAACGGAGCGGTTCAAGCTTGAACGCCAGCACGGAGAAGCGCTCTTTGCCGGCCTCAGTGATCTGAGCAATACGGACGAGCGCGCCCAAGGGATTTTTCCGAATGCGGCCAATACGAATATCATCTTCCACGCCGGGCGCCTGCTCGCCCTGTGGGAAGGCGGCCCGCCTTATGAGTTGGAGCCATCAACCCTCGACACCCTTGGCATGTACGATTTTAACGGCAAGCTCCAGGGAGCCATGACCGCTCATCCCAAGGTCGATCCGGAAACGGGCGAACTCCTCTTTTTTGGTTACGGGCCGTTTCCGCCCTATCTGCGCTATACGGTCGTCTCGGCGGACGGGGATATTACACGGAACGAAGAGATTCCCCTGCCAGTGCCGACCATGATGCACGATTTCATTGCTACCCGAGAGCACGTCATCTTCATGGTTTTTCCGGCGACCTTGCGCCCGGAAAATCTGGCCTCCGGTTCTCCTGTGCGCTGGGAGCCGGAACTCGGAACGCGTATCGGGGTCATGCCCCGCAACGGGGGGAGCGAGGACCTCGTCTGGTTTGAAACCGACCCCTGCTTTGTGTTTCACGCCATGAATGCCTACACCCAGGGCAATACGGTCAGCGCTGATGTGTGCCAGTTTCGCCTGCTGCCACTATTTCAGGTTGACGGAGAAGACCTGGAGACCAATATCCCGGTCTTCACTCGCTGGTCGCTTGACCTGACGACCCGCTCAATCACCCAGGCACAACAGGACGACCGGCTCAGCGAGTTTCCCCGACTGGACGAACGCTACGCGGGCTTGCCCTATCGGAAGGGGTACACCGCCGGCCGAGAGGGTGTCGTTCCTCCCTCGGAAGGTCTGTTTAACACGCTCATTGGGTATGACCACGAAAATGGTCATACCCATACTCATGCGTTTGGCCCGGACAGCTATTCCTCGGAGCCGATTTTTGCCCCGCGTTCCGCGCGGTCAGCCGAAGGCGAAGGCTTTCTGCTCGTGGGAGTATACCGCACAGAGGAAAATCGGAGCGACCTGGTCATTCTCGACGCCGAAAATATTACACACGAACCATTGGCGATCGTTCATCTGCCCCATCGGGTGCCGTACGGCTTCCACGGCAATTGGGTTGAGGGATTGTCGGTTGAGTAGTGTTTCCGGCAGACTGATATCGACAACCATTTGCATTAAGGGCGACCCTTCTCTCGGGCTGTACGGATTCTTGCCGCGTTCACGGATGGCATTTTGGTTCGTACTGCGAGCAAGGCGTCAATCGCTTGAGAACGTGGCTGAAGACGCCGCTGTTCTTCAATGGCCTTTTGCTTCTTTTTTGCAAAGTCCTTGTTAGGCGTCGACATGGAGGTATGACTCCTAAAGGGGGAATACCACGACTTGACCCGCCGTCACCAAAGCCGTCATGTATAGAACGTGACGACTTACAAGTCAGCCTGCTGGCGCACCAGCCTGCTCACATTATTACTCATTGTCCCATCTGTATACGCTTACCAGGAAATCGCAGTTGAGGACGGCGGCAGCATCAGCGGACAGGTCGTATTCGACGGACAAGTGCCATCACCGGCAACCCTGCCCGTTCACAAGAATAGGGCAGTCTGTGGGGAAAGCGTGCCGGATGAGAGTCTTCTGATTGATGCCAACGGAGGACTCAAGAATGTCGTTGTCATCCTGGACGGCATACACGCCGGGAAAGGTCACCCTGCCCTTCCGGCACTGCTGGACAATAAAAACTGCGCCTTTGTCCCCCACGTCCAAACCATAGCCGTTGGGCAGCTACTTGAACTGCGGAACAGCGACTTCATCCTGCATAATGTCCATGCCCGCCGGAATGGCCACACGACCATATTCAATCTGGGTTTGCCGTACTGGTCCGAGAAAACCTATCGCTTTACGCAACCGGGTCACGTGCTGGTCGATTGTGATGTGCTGCATACCTGGATGCAGGCGCATATCATTATCACCGACCACCCCTATACCGCGGTAACGGATGCCGCTGGCCGATTCGATATCACTCACATCCCGCCAGGAGAGTACGGCTTGCGCCTGTGGCATGAACGGCTTGGGGAACAAACTCGGTCGGTGTCCGTCCGCACGGCCCAGGAGACCCGCATCCGGCTGACCTATACAGCCGAGAGGCAAAAGAGACACTGAATCAGTCGGTTGCCAGAAAGCGAGAAAGCGCGTTTCTCACCGCTTCGCCGTCTCTTTGCGACAGCGTGCCGACCTTGCGGACAATCAGGGCGTCATCGAGAGTAAAGAGCTTGAAGCGAACCTTACACGGGGCGTTGAGGCCGACTTCCCGCCAGCCCCGGATTGCCACGTCGCTCGGCCAACGACTCCTGGCTGAGGTGGTCATGGCCAGGATCGTCTGTTCGTGAGCCTCGTTGAAGTCCGCCGATGAGACGACCAGAGCGGGCCGGCGCTTAGTGGCTCGTCGATCAGTAAAAGGAAAGGGAACGACGACGACATCAAGCGGATCACAGGTCACGCCACGCTTCCTCGTCCTCGGGCGAGGCCCATTCGCTGAGAACCTCGGAGAGGCCCTGCAGGTAGTCGTCCCGCCCCGGCGTCACTTTGTGTATCACCAGATGATTGCCCTCAATCTCGAAAGCAAGCACGTCACCCTCGTGCAGATTAGCTGCCTCTCGTATGCTCTTAGGGATCGTCGTCTGTCCACGTGCCGTAATCTTGGCAAGTTCCATTTACTTACTTTCCTGATATTCTTATAAAACAGAAAGTAAGAGAAAAGATAAACGAAGGCAACTCCTTCCCGTGAATGCGGCTGGTCTGAACTCCATGTTTAGCCAGCGACGACTTGACGCCCTGAGCCGGCACGGTCACAAATCAGATAGAGAAGATAAGGGACACTGAGCTTGCAGAGGAGAAAATCCATGTCAAACAATCCGGTGCACTATGAACTGAGCGATGCAATTGCCATTCTGCGTCTTGACGACGGCAAGGCCAACGCGGTCAACCACGCGCTGATCCAGGGAGTGAATGATGCTTTGGACAAAGCCGCGCGGGAAGCCAAGGCGGTCGTCTTAACGGGCCGGCCCGGTCGCTTTTCCGCGGGATTCGATCTCACCGTCCTCCAGTCCGGGCCGGAGGCCGGCCGCACCCTCGTGACTGCCGGTGCGCAAATGCTGCTCAAGCTGTTCACCCATCCCCAACCGGTTGTTGCCGCCAGCACGGGTCACGCCATTGCCGCTGGCGGCTTTATGCTGCTCGCCAGCGATACCCGTTTGGGCGTCCAGGGCGATTTCAAAATCGGACTCAACGAGGTCGCCATTGGGATGACGCTGCCGGAGTTTGGCCTGATGTTTGCACGCGAACGGCTGTCCAAGCGTCACTTTACCAACGCAGTGATCCAAGCCCGCTTGTACAGCCCAGCCGAGGCCGTCGATGTCGGTTTCTTGGATCGGGTGTGTACGGCTGACACTCTGTTAAACGAAGCACTCGGCGAAGCCCGTCGCCTCGCGGCACTCGACCTGCCGTCCTACGGCCGTACCAAGGGGCGCGCCCGGAACGCGCTGGCCGAGCAGATACGCAACGGTTTGAATGAGGATATCGCCCGCTTAATGGCCTAGGGGCGGTTTGTGCATCCCCCCTACTTCGACAACTGACTGGTCGCGTGACCGTTCAGCCCTGTTTCGACTGACCCCTCCGACAGAATCGCACTGGCAGTCTCTTCTACCACGGTTCCTTTGAAAAAGTCCGGGTTGGCCTCGCCCCAGAAACGGATGGGATTGGTACACATAAAGTCTCGAAAACCAGCCTCGCTGACCAGATCTTTTTCAACCAACTCATACGCTTCGGGCACCACGTGGCTCATATTCGCGACATCAAAGTGGCCAATGTCCGACCCGAACAGTGCATTGAGCTGCGCACCAAACGGATTACACTGCCGATTGAAGGCCCAAGCGTTCATCTTGTCATCCGACTCACAGCCAAAATAGAAATTCTTGACAAACAAGTCATGAATGTCGGACGCCTGGGTGATCCTGCAGGCCGAAAAGTCGTCCAGATTATCGATGCCACCGACGGCCGTTGAGCCTTGTGCACTCAGTACGGTATCCAGGGCTGCGTCGCGCTGGGTGAACGCCTCGGCCATGTCTGTGTTGCCGTATTGCCGCACCAATTCGCCCAGGAGTTTCTGGTCCAGATTAGCCGGATCAACCTCCGCCAGCGCCTCGATATTGCGCTTCTCCCAGTGTTCGATCAGATCGGCGTATAGCTGACACGCCCAGCCAACCCCACCCTCCAAAAAGGCGAATTTGAGTGTGGGGAAACGCCGGGTGACGCCACCGAGAAAGAGGGCTTTACACACGGCTTCGTTTGCCGCGGCAAAATGGCCAATGTGGTTGTACACAAAATTGGAGGGTGAAATCCGCAGCGCATATCCACGTGAGCCGGTATGAAACGTCGGCGACAGGCCACGCTCAACGCACATTTCCCAGACCGGGTCGTAGTCGTATTCGCTGTCCAGCCCCAGCACGTCACGCCACGTCAGCAGTTCTTCGGTACCGGGGTAGTGCTCGACCGCGGCGGGAATGGGCCGTTTGATCATACTGCCCAGCATGATGACCTTCATCCCGAGCTGCGCGGTCACATAGTCGATTTCTTCCAGTGCCTCTTCCGGCGTGTTCATCGGAATCACCGCCGTCGGGGTCATACGGTCGGCATAGGCCCGAAAATAGTCTGCGCTGAAAATGTTGAACGCCCGGCAGGCGGCTTTCCGCAGTTCGGTATCACTACCGCGGGTCAACCCCAGACCCGCGGTGGGATAGAGGATGGTAAAATCTATGCCGAACTCGTCCAGGCGTTCATACAGTAACTGGGGCATCATGGCCGTGGCCCGGTCGCGCGTATTCTTGGTTGGAATCCCCCAGAAGGCTTGCTGCGCGGTCCGCTGGTGGCGCCGTTCGGCCACCGACAGGCGTAAATGTTCTTGGACAAGGGTGGTGAACATGGAGAAACCTTCGACTGCCTTGGCGCCGCCGATTTTTCTCAACTGCTCGCGCACCAGCGGCCCAAACTCCAGCCAGTGTCCGTCTGCGTCTATAATCGGATGCTGTAATCGGGCGCGTACACTCGCCCCGTTCGTCCGGCCATTGCTACTCATAAAAACCTCCCCGAGAGAGATACCGCCCCTCCGGCGGTTGATTCCTTTTTAGGAAAACTAGGCCGAGTATAGGAAGTCAGACAGATGTTTACAATGCTTCGCTCACCAGCTCTCCGCTTATCGCAAGGGCAGTTGCCCTCTCCCTCAATCCCTAACCCCTAACCCCGAATCCCTAACCCTCCCTATGCCGGAACGGGTGCAAGCTCATCCAGCAGTGCTTTCGCCGCTTGCAGGTCCGGTGTGTCGAATCCCTCGCTAAACCATCCGTAAATCTTCGACAGGAGTCGGTAGGCATCGTCCGGCTTTCCGTGCGCTTGCAGGAATGCAGCCAGACGGGCTGCGCTGCGGAGTTCCAGGGATTTTGCCTGCTGGCTGTGAGCGATCCTGATAGCGTCCTCAAAACAGGCTGTGATTTCCTGGCTGTTGTGATCCGTGCCGTCTTGGGCGGCGAGCAATAATTCCCCCTGGGTGCGCAGCAGTTCGGCCTGCCACCATTTTTCGTTACTCTTGTCCAGTTCGGCTTCTGCCTGGGCCAACACGGCGAGACCATCCTCAACGCGACCGAGTTTGCCATAGGCCTCGGCCAAGAGCAGAGACACCTGGCCGAGCTGCCGAATGCCGGACTCCTGCCAGATGCGCTGGCCCTCCAGCATGTCGGCAATCCCCTCTTCCACCTGCCCCTGTTCTGCTAAGGCCCAACCACGCAAATAGGTCCCGGCGGCGTGAAAATAGGGAAAGCCCTGCTCACTCGCCAAGGCGACCACGCCCTCTGCCTGGGTTTGGGCCAACGCCCCTTCTCGTCGAAAGCGATGGACCGACGTTCCAAAATGCAGGGCAAAGACCAAACTGTAGGGATGCGAAATCTCACGCGCGAGCGCAATGGCTGCCTGGCTGCGCTGGAGGGCTTGATCGGGATAGCCAAGATGCCACAGCATCCAGGCCAGAAAGGCCAGACTGGCAACACCGGGATCCTGGCCTATCACGCCCTGGGCGTTCTCCGGGCCGTGGATACTCGGATCGTATATGTCCACGGCCCGTTCCAGATGGGCTCTGGCGTCGGCAAACGCGCCTAATCGGAAGGCTGTCAATCCAAGCGCTTGCTGAGCCGGGAGAAATTGCTGGGAGCCGGGCATGCACTCGGACAGACGTTGGAGCTTTTCGGTCATTTCTCCTGCCGCGGCATACTCCCCGCGCACCAGGTGAAACCGCCATAAACCAAAAAGCACGGGGAACTTCTGCGGCAGGTCTCCGGTCGCACGCGCCAATTCACGAGCACGCGTATATACACGTTCTACTTCGGGCGCGGCATAGCCTTTGGTGGCCATCAGGCAGGCGCCGAGCGAGATGAGCAGGGTCAGCTCTTGCTGCGAACGGTCCGAGGTGTGGGGCAGTGCTGGCAGCAGGTCCAGCGCGTGGTTGAGATCGCGAATTGCCTCAGTATAGGCCGAACTCTTCAGCGCCGTCTCTCCGGCGCGTTGATAAGACTCGACGGCTTTCTCCGTATTCCCGCTCTGGGCGGAATGATAGGCAAGTTCTCTGAGGTGACGATCATTCAACTGCTCGTGGAACAGGGACGTAATGGCCTGAGCCGTCCGGGCGTGCACGTCCTGGCGGCGCTCGGATAAGAGCGAATTATAGGCCACATCCTGGGTAAGCGCGTGCTTAAAGGTATATTCGACTTCGGGAAAGGCCGGCTGCTCATAGATGAACTCCGCCGTTTGCAAACGAGATAACAGCGGCACGAGCGTGTCCTCATCCTGTTGAGCGACCTGGGTCAGGAGGCTGAGCGAGAACTCCCGGCCAATCACCGCGGCGGTTTGGAGCAACTCTTTTTCTGTAGCCCCTAATTGGTCAATCCGACCGGCCAGAACACCCTGGACCGTCGCCGGGATATGAATCTCATCAGGCGGCTTGGTGAGGGAAATACCACCCATGCTGTGGACCAGGACACCCTGATCAAACAGCGCTCGAACCATTTCCTCTATAAAAAATGGCGTGCCCTCTGTTTTCTCCAAGATGAGTTGTTTGAGGGGTTCGAGCGAGGAGGCTGTAACCGGCCAGTTTGCCTCGTCGAGGAGCGCGGCCAGAAGTTCTTTGGCGTCCTCCATATCCAGCGCGTCGAGTCGAAGCTGGCTGTAATAGGTTTTGCTTCCCCACTCGTGCCGATACTCCGGGCGGTAGTTGACCAACAGCAGTATGGGCGCGGTAGCCAGGCTCTCGCTCAGGGTATCGAGAAAGGCCTGTGTGCCCTCGTCCAGCCATTGCAAGTCCTCAAAAATCAGCATCACAGGCTGGGTGAGACTCTCCCGCACAAGGAGTCGTTTAATGACATCGAAGGAGCGTTGTTGACGGATGTGGGGATCCATCTGCTGAAGCGCCGTAGCGAATTCCGCATGGCCCAAGAGGCTTAGCAGATAGGGCAGTCCGTCTTCGAGTTCACGATCGAGCGCAACCACCCGCCCGGCGACTTTTTCGTGCAGCGTCCGCTCGTCGTCCTGGGAACGAACACGAAAGTAATTCCTCAGCAACTCGATTAAGGGCAGATATGCATAGCCGCTGCCATGGGCGGCACAAAATGTCTCAAGGATCAGACAGTGCTGCTCGGACAGCACCTTGAATTCGTGAAACAGCCGAGACTTGCCCACTCCCGGTTCGCCCACCACGCCGACCATCTGTCCCTGGCCGTTTGTCGCTTGTTCGCGGACCTGTTTGAGATGGTCGATTTCTTTCTTGCGACCAACGAAACGAGACAGGCCACGCGCGGCTGACACTTGGAGCCGGGTGCGCAGGGCGCCAACTCCGAGGAGTTCGTAAATCCGGACGGGCTCGCTGACGCCTTTGATCTTCGCCGCGCCCAAATCCTTGAACTCGAAATACCCCTCGGTAAGCTGGTGGGTATCCGCACTCACGACTGTTGTCCCTGGCGTGGCCAGCCCTTCCATGCGGGCCGCCAGGCTGGTCGAATGACCAACCGGAACATAGTCCGTGTGCAGATCGTTTTTCCGAATGGAGCGCACCACGACCTCGCCGGTATTGACGCCCACCCGCATCTGCAGATTGACCCCTTTGTCATGCCGGAGCCGCTCGGCATAGGCTCTGCCCTCTTCTTGCATGCGAAGCGCGGCAAACAGGGCGCGCTGGGCGTGGTCTTCATGGGCGAGCGGCGCGCCAAAGAGAGCAAAGATACCATCGCCCATAGACTGGGCTACATAGCCTTCATAGCGATGCACGGCGGCCATCATGAGTTGCAGGGCCGGGTCAATAATGGAGCGTGCATCTTCGGGATCAAGGTCCTCGATGAGTTCCATCGAGCCCTTGATATCGGCAAACAGCGCGGTAATGGTTTTGCGCTCGCCGTCAACCCCGCCGCGCGCTTCGAGCGCGGCCTGCTCGGCGCGGATACGCTCGGCGAGATGGGGCGGGGTGTAGGTGTGGGGGCTGGGGGTTAGGGGTTGGGGGTTGGGTGACTGGGTGAGTGCCGCTCCGCATTCCATGCAGAATTTGGCTCTGGCGATATTCTCACAGCCGCAGTTCGGACAGCGGTTCTGGAGCGCAGCTCCGCATTCGATACAGAATTTTGCGCCGTCCGGATTATCGGTGTCACACTGGAGACATCGCATGGGCTTTCATCTCACAAATCATACAACCATTTGGCGCTCAGTGTACCGAAGCGGAGAACGAAGAACAGCCCCTTTTTGAGACCTCTGTCTTATTTTAATGGCTATCACAATTGAAAGATGAGTCTGAAAGTTATACTTTTATTCATACTTTGAGTAGAAGGAGACGGAGAATATGGCTCATATAAAAACAGCGATTTCCTTAGACCCGGTTCTTTTCGAGAAAGCGCAGTTGCTGTCCCAGCACCTGCGGGTTTCGCGCAGCCAACTCTTCGCCCAAGCCCTGGAAGACTTCTTACGGCAACACGAGAACCAACAGTTACTCGCACAGATCAATCGTGCCCATAGCGATACACCCGACCGCATGGAACAAAGCCGGCTCAAGCGCATGCGGCGAAAATATCGTCAACGCCTGCAAGCGGAGAGACAATGGTAATCAATCAAGGTGATGTATTCTGGGTCAACCTCGGTGCTCCTTCCGGGTCAGCTCCAGGCTATCGCCATCCACATATTGTTGTGCAAAACAATCTTTTCAATCGAAGCCGTATTAGCACGGTCGTTGTCTGTGCCCTGACTTCCAACCTCACACGCGCGTCTTCTCCAGGGAATGTCGCCTTGGCCAAGGGCGAAGCACATATTCCTCGGCGTAGCGTCGTCAACATTTCTCAAACATTTACGGTCGATAAGATGGATTTAGTGGAAAAGATAGGATCGATCTCACCCGGTCGCCTGCGTGAAGTTCTGGACGGCATGCAGCTTCTCCTGGAACCACGCGAGGTAAGAGAGATATGAGAGGATACGCAAGCTGACCGGGACGCTACTCCGGCGTGCGCAGCTTATAGCGCTGAATTTTTCCGGTCGCGGTCTTGGGCAGGTCGGAGACAAACTCGACCCAGCGCGGGTATTTATGCGGCAGCGTGCGGTCTTTGACAAAAAGGCTCAATTCCTGGGCCAAGTCTGTTGAGGCCGTCTGGCCTGCTTTGAGCACCACGAAGGCCTTGGGTTTGATCAGACGGTTGTCGTCTTCCCAGCCGACAATCGCCGCCTCCAGCACGGACGGATGTTGAAACAGGATGCCCTCGACCTCGGCCGGCGAAACCCATTGGCCCGAGACCTTGAGCATATCATCCGCCCGGCCGCAGTAGGCAAAATACCCCTCTTCGTCTTGGACATAGGTATCGCCGGTATTCATCCAGTCTCCCAGCATGGTTTGCGCGGTCTTCTCAGGGTTGTTCCAGTAATAGGCGGCCCCGGACTGCCCCCGAATCAGGAGGCGACCCATCTCGCCGACAGCAACAGGCTGCCCGCTTTCATCCACAATCTTGGCCTCGTAGCCAGGGATTGGGCGACCGCTGGTGCCCGGCTTGTAGTCGTCCAGACGGTTGGAAATGAAAATATGCAGCATTTCGGTCGAGCCGATCCCATCCAGAATCGTCAGGCCGGTACGCTCTTTCCAGCGCCGGAATACTTCGGCCGGCAGCGCCTCACCCGCCGAGACACAGGCGCGTAAGGACGGGAACGCGCACGGGCCGTGCTCCAAGGCGAGCAGTTGGGCGGCGTACAGAGTCGGCACCCCGAAATAGAGC
>JAJDZM010000220.1 GCA_022824615.1 Candidatus Binatia bacterium
TGCCCCGCTTCAGACCGCCTGAGATCATGAGCGCGAGATTGGCCGCGTGGGAGTATAAGGACAAGCCCACGACCACCCGTAATAAATGCCGCTGCAAGATCAAATACGTCCCGCAGCCAAAGAGGACACCGATCACGCTGATAATCACGAATTCCACGGATTAATCCTCAGCAATGGCTCGAATAATGCCCAGCGAGGTGCCAACCACGACCAGGTACACCCCAATGTCAAAACCCATAGCGGTGGCCAGTTCAACATCACCGAGCAGCGGAAAAGTATAATGGCCGATCGCGCTGGTCAGAAACGGATAGCCAATAAATACAGAGCCAAGACCCGTGCCGGCGGCCAGCAGGAGCCCGACCGCAACTACCTGGAGCGGCTTCCAGGGCATCTCGCGCGAGAAGGATTCCGCGTGAAAAGCCATCATCTGAAACGTCATCGCCACCGCGGTGAGCACACCGGCGATAAATCCGCCCCCCGGCGCATTATGGCCGCGTAGCAACAGATAAAGGGCAAAGACCAGCATCAGATGGAGGGTGAGCCGGGCAAACGACTGAAGAATCGGCGAGGGGAAGGACACCATAAACATGGTGCCCAAGGGCTGCTGCCCACGGACGCCCAGCTCGACCAGGGCGAGGACGCCAAGAACGGCCACGCTGAACACCGTAATCTCTCCCATGGTATCAAAGCCGCGAAAATCAACCAGAATCACGTTGACCACGTTGTATCCGCCGGCCAGCAGATGGCTGTTTGCCAGATAGTAAGACGGAATAACGGAGGGGATGGAGGGACCGACATTCGCGGCAAAAAGTAGCAGGCTCACCATGAGACCCGTGCCCACACTGATACCGATATTGAACAGGCGCGTGCGTGGGGTGTAGGGCTGCGGCCGAATCATCGAGAAGTAGCGCAGAACCAGGAGAAACAGGACGAGGCTGACCGCTTCGACCAAGATCTGCGTTAAGGCCAGGTCTGGCGCACTGAAGAGCACAAAAAAGATTGCCATGAGCGAGCCGACCAGACCGAGCGACAGCACGAGAACAATCCGCGAGTGAGTCCGGCAGCACATGATACCGGCGACCGCCATGAGCCCGGCCAGGCCGAGTTCGTGGTATTCCGGGCGAACGATATCCACCCGCAGAGCCATCTCCTCAAAGAAACTCCACAATGGAAGACTGAGCCCCACGATGAGGGCGACCAGGAGATAGCGGATATAGTCGGTCACCGAGCCGGTCATGTAGAGCGCCCGCGTCCAGTGGAAGAGGTGGGTGAAGCCGGTCAGACCGTCGGTGTACACCCGGTTGAACGAATACGCGGCCTGGTACTCACGTGCAGCCTGAAGAAAACGCCGCCGTAGCAAAAAGGCTCCACCACCCAGGACAATCGTCAGTGCACTCAACCCCAGAGCCGGAGTCAACCCATGCCACAGGGCAAGATGAAGCTGGGGTGGGGCCCCGTGAATAACACGAAAGGCCGGTGTCACCAGGGCTTCCGCCAGACTGGGAACCAGCCCGAATAGCACGGCCAAGCCGCTCAGAACGACAATTGGCGCAATCAGACCAAGTGTGGAGTGATGCTCGGCGTGAGAGGAGGCATGCGCTTGCTCAGGCGGCTGGGCGGCCGGAGCGAAAAACGTTCCGTGAAAGAAAATGAAAGAGTACAAAAAAGTCAGACAACTGGCGGTGAAGGCCAGTGTTGTCAGAAGCAGGTCCGCTTCGAGGACACTCTCATAGAATAATTCTTTACTCAGAAAGCCGCCCAGGGGCGGCAGGCCAGCCATGGACAGCGAAGCCAAGGTCGCCGCCAGCGTTAAGGTCGGCATGAGGGGACGCAGGCCGCCGAGTTGGCGCAGGTCGCGTGTCCCAGCTTCGTGCTCGACCGTCCCGGCCGTCAGAAACAGCGCGCCCTTAAAGGCCGCGTGGTTGAGAATATGCAGGACGGCCGCAAAGAGGGCGATTTCGGTTTGCAGACCGAGGAGAACGACGATCAAACCCAATTGGCTCACGGTTGAGTTGGCCAGCAAAGCTTTGAGATCGACCTGCTTACAGGCCAGCACGCCGCCCCACACCAGGGTGACTGTCCCTACGCTGGTCACCGTGGCGGACCAGATCGGATCGTCCGCAAATAACGGTGTCAGCCGAGCGATCAGATAGAGACCGGCTTTGACCATGGTGGCGGCGTGCAGATAGGCGCTCACCGGGGTCGGGGCCTCCATGGCCGACGGCAGCCAGATGTGGAACGGAAACTGGGCCGACTTGGCGAAAGCACCAACCAGGAAACACAGTCCTGCCACCGTGGATATGGAGGAGGAATCTGCCAGCAGGACCGATAGCTCGAATGTTCCGTGCTCGGCATACACGGCCAAGATGCCGAACAGCATGACCAGACCGCCGATCGCCGTCAGACCGAACGCCTTGATCGCGCCTTCACACGCCGCGGCCCGATGTGAGCGAAAACCGTTGAGCAGAAACGACGAGACGCTCGTCAATTCCCAGAAGACCAACAGTAAGATCAGATTGTCGGCCAGCACCACGCCCATCATGGCGGCGTTAAACAAGAGCAGGAAACGGTACAGGCGGGACAGCGTGGGGTCGTCAGCCATGTAGAACGCGGCATAGATGAAAACAAAGACGCCCACCCCTGAGATTAGACCGGTGAAGAGCCAACTCAGGCCGTCCAGGCTGAAACTCACATACAGCCCCAGGCTCGGGACCCACGGCCAGGAGCACTGAATCCGCTCTCCGGCCTGGACCGTTGCCCAGAGCGAGATGACGATCAGCAGTTGAAGAATCGGGACCAGGGAATCGGCTGGCGCCAGACGCTGGCGCCAGCGCTCCGGCCAGGACACCAGCGAACCGAGTAACGGGAGCAGAACCAGACTGATAAGAAGGAATCCAGGCACTCCGTTCACCTTTCCATGCGTACTGATTGCCGAGCAGTCTGAGCAGGGGACCCTTATCCCCAACCCCTTATCCCTAACCCCCAATGAAATAGCCTGCCTCCTCGGATGTGTCTAACCCGTATGCAACGACTCATGCCCCTGTTGGTGTCCGATAGATTGTGGGCTTTTCCATCTTTCTGATTCTCTCTACAACTCAGACTTATACGCGAGGACCAAAACTTTGGGCCGATTATCTGTAATAAGCGGGAGGTGATGAAATGACAGATCAAACACGCATAGCCAGCTATGGCGACAACGAGAGTGTCCTCGTAGACGAAGTGAACGGAGGCGAGGGACTCTTTGTCGTCACAATGAATAACCCTAAGGAATTTAATGTACTCAGTAGCGGTTTTATGCGCGCGATCGCAGAAGCTTTCGACGGCATCACAGCCTTGCGCAACCCTGACCCCAATAATGACAGAGTCCGCGCTGTGATTTTACGTGCCGCGGGTCGTGCGTTTACCGTTGGTCTCGATATTGGAAAGCTGGATGAATATCTGGAAGCGGGAATCACTCCCGCTGGCGATCCGTTTCGGGCGATGTGGGAGTGCCCTTTCCCAATTATTGGTGCAGTCAATGGGCCAGCGGTGACGGGCGGCTTCGAGATCGCGTTGTGTTGCGATGTGTTACTTGCCTCGGAGCGTGCAGTGTTTATGGACAATCACGCGAAATATGGGGTACATCCCGGACGCCGTATTTCGCAGCGGCTCGCCCAGGTCTGTGGTATGAATAACGCCAAGCTAGCGACCATGGCAGCGTATCCGATAGACGCTCAACTCGCTTTTAACTGGGGGTTGGTGCAACAGGTGTTTGCGACTAACGAAGAACTGGACCGCGAGAGCTTGAACATCGCGCGTCTCATGTCACAAAACCATCCGGTAATGGTGAAACGCTATAAGGACCTGCTCGAACGCGGAGCACTCGACAGCTACCGGGCTGGTCTTGCATTGGAAGAAAATTCAGAGAAGACTTACTACGACGACCTCACCGACGTGGCAGCCTCACTCAAGGACGGAGCGGAGAAATTTCGGGCTATGGTCCATTGGGTTGCTGAGCGAGATTAACACAATAGGACAGTGCCGTGACCTTGGCGCCCTCCAGTACCCGGAAGAGGACTAGCAAAGAAAGCATGGACGGACGAATCGCACTCTTCCGTTGTGGAGTTGAAACAACTAAATAAGCTGCTGGAGCATGGATTTGCAGTCTATGAAGACGGAGAGGCGGCCGTCCAAAGCGCCATTGGTCTGTCTCCGGTGTGCCTATTTGATTCGTCAGGAACGCCGGGAAAGAAAGTAAGGGGTGTCGTATGCCCATGAATATTCTTGGTATGATCGGCGTGTCCCCGCCGGGTGGTGGAGCCACGGTGCACGTCATTGGGGGTGGTATCGATCGAGAATACCTACGCCGTTTTGCCCAGGCGCATGAGCACGCCGGTTTTGACTCCGTATTAGTCGGTTACACGTCTTCCTCTGCCGAAGGCTTTCAAGTGGCCCAATACGCTGCCGCCTACACCGAACAGCTCAACTTCCTAGTCGCCCACCGTCCTGGCTTTGTCATGCCGACCCTCGCCGCGCGGACGGCCGCCACGTGCGATACGCTGATAGGCGGACGGCTGTGGCTACACATTATTTCGGGGACAGCCGATGCTGAGCAACAACGTGATGGTGACTGGCTCAGTCACGACGAGCGCTATGTCCGGACAGAAGAATATCTGGAGATCCTGCGCCGGATGTGGGCAGCTGATAAGCCATTCAACTTTGAGGGACGCTATTACTCAGTCAAGAAAGCCTTCTCTGAAGTCCGCTCCGCCCAGCAGCCCCATGTGCCCATCTATTTTGGTGGGGCCTCCGACGCTGCGATTCAGGTTGGAGCCAAGCATGCTGATGTGTATGCCCTCTTTGGCGAGCCACGCGCCTCGCTGAAAGCCATGATGGACCGTATCTCCGCAGAAGCGGCACGGTATAACCGCCAGCCCCGTTTTAATGTGTCCCTCCGACCGATTATCGCGCCGACTGAGGGAGCAGCGTGGGACAAAGCACGCGGAATCCTGGCTCGTTTAGAAGAGTCTAGCCCTCGATTACCTCTCAAGGTCGAGGCCGAGTTTAGCCGTCGCCTGACCCGGTTGGCTGACGAGCGAGAGGTCTATGATGAACGTCTGTGGATGGGCCTCGTGAAGATCTCCGGAGCAAGCGGTAATACCACGGCCTTGGTCGGGACTCCTGAGCAAGTCGCGGAATCCATCGTCGCCTATTACGACTTGGGCATGCGCGGCGTGCTCATCCGTGGATTTGACCCGTTTAATGACGTCACGGAATTTGGCCAAGAGCTCATCCCGAGAATCCGGGCGCTTGTGGCTGAGCGTGAGGCACAAGCCGCCTAGCATAGGAAGGAGAGAGGCATATGGCCCTAGCAGAGAAAGTGGCGCTCGTGACCGGCGCGTCACGGGGTATCGGTCGAGCCGTTGCACTCAAACTGGCCCAAGAAGGGGCGCATATAGCCGTTCATTACAATCAAAACCAGGAAGCGGCCGAGCACACCCTGGCGACCCTGCCTGACGGCCCTCATCAGATCTTTCAAGCCGACCTTGCCGACGCACAGGCCGTGGAGGCGCTGATGTCTGCCATGCTCAGCCAAATGGGCAGACTCCAGATTGTTGTGAATAACGCCGCCATCAACGAGTGGCAGCCGCCGCTTCGGGTTGACTACGAGGTGTGGAACGACGTGTGGCAGCGTTCGCTTGATACGAACCTGGTCGGCCCGGCCAATGTGATGTTCTGGGCCGCCCGGCATATGGCGGAACACGGCGGAGGGCAAATGGTGAATATCTCCTCACGGAGCGCTTTTCGGGGAACGCCAAAAGCGCCCGCCTATGCGGCGAGTAAGGCCGCTCTCAACGCCATGAGCCAATCGCTGGCCCAGGCCTTCGCTCCGCATAACATCTTTGTGTATGTTGTCGCGCCGGGCTTTGTGGAAACCGATATGTCCGCATCCATTCTTGCCAGTCCCCGCGGTGAAGCCATCCGCCAACAGAGCCCACTCGGCCGAGTGGGCAAGCCGGAAGAGGTGGCTGCCATCGTCGCCTTCCTCGCCTCAGGCGAAGCAAATTTTGCAACCGGGACGATTGTCGATGTGAATGGCGCTTCGTATACGAGGACGTAATGCTTTGGAAGAAGACTAACGCCCATCAGCCCCCGCCGCCCGCACCAACCGAAACAATTTCTCCGGAGTCATCGGAATCTCGTTGATCTCTATGCCCAGGTGAGCCAGGGCGTCGGAGACCGCGTTGGCAATCGCGGCCGGCGCACCGATGGTGCCGCCTTCTCCCATGCCGCGAAATCCGCCCAGCGTAGTCGGGGAGGGCGTTTCAATGTGATGGACTTCTATGGGCAGGAGTTCGGAGGCGGTTGGGACGAGGTAGTCCATCAGCGAGCCGGTCAGCAGTTGACCTTCGTCGTCGTACACCACTTCTTCATACAGAGCGGCTCCAATGCCTTGGGCCACGCCGCCACGGACCTGACCGTCAACGATCAGCGGGTTAATGATCCGTCCGCAATCTTCAACCACAATATAGCGCTTGATTGTGACCGCGTACGTCTCGGTATCGACCTCCACGACCGCAGCGTGAGTGGCGCTTGAAGCCGTCCCAAAGAACGGATCGTAGAAGCGCGTGACCTCCAGCCCTGGTTCCATGTCTTTGGGTAGCCGTCGCAGACCCGCATAGGCCGTCTTCGCGACATCACGAAAAGGCAGCCGGCGCTCCGGCTTGTCGCGCAGGAAAACCTGGCCGTCTCGGATGTCCAGGTCGGCCGGATTGCTCTCCATCATGTGGCCGGCAATCTTCAGCGCCTTTTCCTTGAGCGCCTGGCCCGCCCGGATGGCCGCGCCACCGGCTAACACGGCGCTGCGGCTGGCATAGGTTCCCGTTCCTTGGGGGGCGAGCGCGGTATCGCCGCAGATCACCCGAACGCTGCCAAAGGAAACGCCCAGCGCGTCCGCCACCACCTGGGCCAGCGCGGTCTCATGGCCCTGCCCCTGAGGGGCGACGCTGAAGGTGGCGATGACGGTCCCGGCCGGATCGACACGCAGGAAGGCGGCCTCGGTTCCGGTCGCAATCGGCATGCCCGGTGAGACGGGAATAGCTGACCCCACCCCGGTCAGTTCGATATAGGTGGCAAAGCCAACGCCGACCCATCGCCCCGCGGCGCGTGCCTGCACGCGCCACTGTGCGGTCGCGTCAGAATCCAGTACGTCCCGCGCCTTTTGCATGCACTCGGTCAGGCTGGCTTGATCCCACACAAGGCCGGACGGCGTTTTGTACGGAAATTCGTCGGCCCGGATATAGTTCTTGAGCCGCAGTTCGGCCGGGTCCAGGGCCAGCCGGCGCGCGGCCCGGTCCATCAAACTTTCCAGCACAAAGGTCGTAATCGGACGGCCCACCCCACGGTACGGTCCCATCGGCGCCTTACACGTGGCCACCCCGCGATTGCGTCCCCGATAGTGCGGCATCCGGTACGGGCCGGACAGAAAGCTGATGGTTTGGATCGGCTCAACCGTGGCCGTCCAGGGATAAATGGAGTACGCACCAATATCCGTTGTCACGTCTGCTCTGAGACCGATAATGGTGCCGTCGGCCTGGAGGCCCAGTTCGGCGTCCACGATTTCATCCCAGGCCTGCGTTGATGTCTTGAGGTCTTCCTGGCGGTCGCTGATCCATTTGACCGGTCGTTTCAGCAGTCGGGCGACCGCACACAGGACAATCTCTTCGGGATAGAGCGAAGACTTGGCTCCGAATCCGCCCCCCACGTCAGCGGCAACCACGCGAATATAATGCTCGGGCATGTCCAGCAGGTCGGCCAAGACATCCCGGAGCAGGCCCGGACACTGGGTGGCGGAGCGCAGCGTAAGCTCCCCCGTCCCCGCGCGATAGTCAGCCAGACAGCCACGATTTTCCATACACACGGTGGCGTGTCGCCGAAACCGGAACCGGTCACGCACCCGCACGGCTGCGCCGGCGAGTGCGGCATCTACATCGCCTCGGGCAAACTCGCGCGACAAGAGGACGTTACTCCCGGCTTCATCGTGCAGCACGGGCGCATCCGGCTGGGCCGCGTCCCGCTCGTTGGCCACGGTCGGCAGCGGGTCGTATTCAACGCGAATCCATTCGATGGCGTCTTCGGCGAGGTAGCGATTTTCCGCAATGACCACGGCGAGCGCTTCCCCGACATAGCGCACCTTGTCAACCGCCAACGGCGGGAAGCTGGTCTCTTTGTACTCCCGCATTTTTGAGACGGCACGGACCGGTTTGACCAGCGAGACAAGGTCTTTTCCGGTGAGGACGGCGACAACGCCCTCACGCGTCCGGGCCGCTGAAGTATCGAGCTGGGTCATCCGTGCGTGCGCGTACGGGCTGCGCAGGAAGGCGGCATGGAGCAGGCCCGGCGGGTGGTGGTCGTCCACATACGCGCCCTGGCCGGTCAGCAAACGTTGATCTTCGCGGCGCTTCACCCGCGCGCCAACCAACTTTGGAGTAAATTCTTCCACGCTACTTCCTCAGCCCTACACGTCCCCTCCTCGGAGGGGTGGGTTTCCTGCCCTGCCCTATCCTCACTGATCCTCTTCACCTGCCCTGAGCGTCTCCGCCGCGGCCTGAACGGCCTCAACAATCCCCTGATAGCCCGTACAGCGACACAGCACCGCAGATAAGCCCGCGCGGATTTCTGCCTCGCTCGGGGCCGCGTTTGTTTGGAGTAAATCGTACGCGGTCATGAGCATGCCCGGCGTACAGAACCCGCACTGGAGTCCGTGGTGTTCCCAAAAGGCGGTTTGCAGGGGATGGAGTTGACCAGTCTTTCCTGGGAGCGCGGGCGGCCCGCCCGATTGAGGGGCCAAGCCCTCAACGGTCATCAACTCCGCTCCATCGGCCTGAACGGCCAGCATCAGACACGAGCGGGCAGCTTCGCCATTGATGAGAATCGTGCACGCCCCGCAGATGCCGTGTTCACAGCCGACATGAGAGCCTGTCAGGCCCAGGTCTTCACGCAGAAAATCAACCAGCAGTTTGCGCGGCTCCACCTGCCCTCGGTGCTCCGTACCGTTGACGCGGAGCGTGACCGGTCTCGCTTGGCTGTGCTCGTTCGGCTCGCTCATGCCCTGCGCTCCCGGCCGCGCTCGAGTGCCCGCTGAATCGCCCGACGGGTCAGCACCTCGGTTAGATGACGCCGAAAATCTGCGGAGGCATGGATATCGCTATCGGGTTCAACGAGTTCAGCGGCTTTGGCCGCGGCGCGCTGAATGCTCTGTTCAGTGACGCCTTCCTGCACCAGAATGTCCTCTGCGGTACGCAGGCGGATTGGAGTTGGCCCGACTCCAGCGGCAGCCAGACGTGCGGTCCGACACTGCTCGCCCTCCGCATCAATCACGCCGGCAACGCCAACGAGGGCAAAATCTCCGTGCCGCCGGGCCACCTCTTCGAACGCACAACCGCTTGTCGGCGGAGCGGGTGAAAAGCGGATTTCGGTGACAATCTCGTTCGGCGCAAGGACGGTTGTCAGGTAGCTTACAAAAAATTCTTCAGCAGAAACGCTTCGCTGTCCCCCCGGTCGCTGAAGGACCAGCTCAGCGTCTAAAACCAGCGCAACAGCGGGATATTCCGCCGCGGGGTCGGCATGGGCCAGGCTACCACCAATGGTGCCGCGGGTGCGGATGGGCAGATGGCCGACCAGCGTGGTTGCCTCAGACAGCAGCGGAAGCTGGCGGCGCACCAATTCCGAAAACTCAATCGTTCTCTGGCGGGTCAACGCGCCAATGCGAACCTGGTCGTTCTCTTGCCGAAGATACGATAACTCTGCCACGCGGTTGATATCGATCAGGGCGGACGGATAGCTCAGCCGGAAATTCAGCAGCGGCATCAGACTCTGCCCGCCGGCCAATACTTTTGCGTCGTCTCCATAGCGCTCCAGAAGAGCGAGCGCTTCATCAAGCTGCGTCGGTGCGTGATAGGCAAACGGCGGCGGCTTCATTCTGTCCTGGCTTGTATCCGGCTCGGTGCAGGTGGTAAAGGGTGCAACGTTACATACAGAAAGGAGTCCTATGACAATGACAAATCAACACGAGGACATTCAACAATTCTACGCCAGCTATCTCGATACGTTTCACTCGGGTGAGGCCAAGGCGATGGTGCCGTTCTATCGCGCGCCCTGTCTGTTTATCGCGGATCAGGGCGTGACTCTGCTTTCAAGCGAGGCGGAGATTGAAAGGCTCTTTGCGCAGATTATCCAGGACCTCAAAGGCCGGAATTATGGGCGAAGCGAAGTCACGAACATTCAGATCAAAGAGATGACGGATCGTATCGCGCTCCTCAGCGGCCTCGCCGTCCGCTACACCAAAACCGGTGAAGAGCTGGAACGATTGGGAGCAACCTACACCCTGCGCAAGACCGACGACCGCTGGCAGATTGTCTCGGTCGTAGCGCATAGCCCGGAGACCGTGGTGCGGTTCGGGTGAAGCGAGTGGGCTCTGTATAAGTGCAGAAATGGATAGATTATTTCGTTCTTCACAAGCCGATCACAGCCCAGACGATTACTCAGAGGATCAGATGAAGCTCTCTGAAGGAAAAGTAATCGATATAGTCCGAGTTGAGCAGGTGTCAGCCTACACGCTGAAGATGTCCTTTAGCGATGGGGCTGAACGAGCCATCAACTTTGAGCCGTTTCTCCGTACATCACACAACCCTCTGATTCGTGCCTACCTCGACCCAGAGAAGTTTGCCGACTTTACTCTAGAGTATGGAAACCTGATGTGGGACGACTACGGGCTGTGCTTTCCCATCGCAGATTTATACGAGAACAATATCTGTTGAGGACACTGTCTCACAAAGTTAGGGGGGGGGTCGGGGGCTAAACCGACACCTCCACACCGAGGAAGACTCCGGGATGCCTATCAGCGTGCGAAGAAAAGGTAGGGGTCGCGGCCCGGAGACCGTGGTGCGGTTCGGGTGAGAAGACCAGGGCTCATTACTATGACAATTCTTAAAATACCGCCTAGCCGAGATGAGATAATCACGATGGTCGTAGATAATATGTATAGTGGCCCTATCCTCAACAATGCTCATCGTGGTGACGTTGCAGAGATGATTGTTCTCTCTGCGTTAGGCCCAGGTTGGAGGTCTGTTGGGTTGGGCTGGCATCCTTGGGATTTGCAACGAGGAAGCGGGAGTGAACGAGTCCGAATTCAGGTTAAACAGTGTGCAGCTCTTCAGCTTTGGGGAAAAACGAAACGCTTAGGTTTGAAGTTCGGCTGGAAGAAGAAGGCACCTGACGATTTTGCTAAGTATAATCCGGGAGAAAAAATTGAATCAGAGGGCTGGTTTTGCGATCTTTTTGTTTTTGGGCTCCATCTTGAAGAGAACATAAATAAAGCAGACCAGCTTGATCCAAAGCAATGGAAGTTTCTTGTTATTCCGACAAACGATTTGAAGCGGGGGCAGGACTCGATGGTTCTCACGGAGGCATTAAAGAGATGGCGACCAGTAACATGGTGTGATCTCCTGGACGAAGTGGAATGTGCTATTGAGCGCCGTAGGTCGGATTAGCGAAGCGTAATCCGACATCTCTACAACGCTACGGCCCCTGTCTTTTCCTGAGCTGAGCGCGGACTATTGGGCCAGCCAGCCGCCATCTGCCGACATGGTGTGACCGGTCACAAAGGAGGCGGCGTCTGAACTGAGCCAAACCACGGCTTCCGCGATTTCTCCCGGCTGGCCCATCCGGCCGACCGGCTCCATTTCTGCGATCTTGTCGGCCATCTCGGGCTGACCCTCGGTCAGCCGACTGACCATGGGCGTCTCAATCGCGCCCGGACAGACGCAGTTCACGCGGATACCGCTCTGCGCGTATTCCAACGCCGCCGCGCGCGTAATCCCGACCACGCCATGCTTGCTGGTGATATAGGCCGGCAGGCGGTAGCCACCCACTAAGCCATAAGCCGAGGAGGTGTTCACAATGGAACCACCGCCCTGTTTGAGCATCTGAAGAATCTCATATTTCATGCACAGCCAGACGCCCTTGAGGTTAATCGCCATAGTGCGGTCCCAGCCCTCTTCGCTGGTTTCGGCGGTCAACACGTTTTCCCCTTCAATCCCCGCGTTGTTATAAGCACAGTCAAGGCGTCCGTACGTTTCGACGATCTGACTGATGAGCCCCTCAACCTCAGCGGCTTGGGAGACATCGACTTGAAGAAAGCCGGCCTCTCCTCCCGCCGCCTTAACGAGTTGGACCGTCTCCTCACCCCCGTCAACAATGATATCGCTGACCACCACGGTTGCGCCCTCTCGCGCAAAGGCGAGGGCCGAGGCACGCCCGATCCCTGAACCGGCCCCCGTAATCAATGCAATTTTTCCCGCTAATACGCCTGCCATCGTGCTCCTCCTTTTGAGCTGTTAACTCCAGTATGCTTGTGTCTTACACGGTTTCGCTTGCTGCGGGCAAGCAACTATTCGGAGGAGCGCATAAACGGGATTGTCCGAGTTACTTAAAAGTGGCGGAACATTGGCGCGACCACGAACGGTGGGCACCAACCGCAGAAGAGTGGCGGTCGCGGTATCCCCTTGAACCTGAAAATTGTTTCTGCCAAGAGTGAAGGCTCATCATGAGAGTGGGAGGTATGAAGCTATTAGGGCCATGGCAATACGGACTCGTGGTGTCCTTCGTGGTCTTGATGAGCGCCCCGCTGGCCACGGCACAAGACGCGGAGCAGGCTGACGCGCCGGAGGTCGATGAGATACCACAGCCCCTGGATTTGGAGGAACTCCGAGTGGTCGGCTCCCGCCCGCCGGGCCGCTCCGCGGCGGATTCGCCCGTACCGGTGGACATCATTGACGGCGACAGCTTCAAGCATTACGGCGTCCGTGACCTGAACAGTCTGCTGGCCGCCACTATTCCGTCCTACAACACGGTCACCAACTCCGGCGGCGACAAGAACTCACTCATCCGTCCGGCCAAGCTGCGCGGCCTGCCGCCGGACGCAACCCTGGTCCTGGTCAACGGCAAACGCCGGCATCGTGGCTCCGGTATCACAGATTGGCCCGATTCTCGCTCCAAAGGCGCGCACGGAGTTGACATTGCCTCCATCCCGGCCATCGCTCTCAAACGGGTGGAGGTCCTGCGCGCCGGCGCGCAATACGGGTCCGATGCCGTGGCCGGGGTGATGAACTTCGTGCTGCGCGACGACCGCGAGGGCGGCACGCTGGAAGCCCGCTGGGGCCAGCACTACCACGGCGACGGCGACCCGAATTCCTGGTATCGCAACGATGCGCTCGCCAGGCAGGGTTTCGCCATCGGCACGAACGGCAGTCCCGGCACACGGCCCGCGGACGCCGGCTCGGCCAGCCGGGACATCTTTGCCGCCTATCTTGACTTCGACGCCAACCTCGTCAGACAGGTGCTGCTCACCGCCTCGGGCCGCTACGAGAACCACGAAGGCGTGGGCGACTCTCTGGACGGCAAGGTGGCGGCCCGCTGGAACCTGATTGAGTATGTTCTGGCCATGCGGGCTTCCATCAGGACCAGCTTTCGGACCCCGACCATCGGACAGGCCAGCTACCGCAAGACAATATCGGCCATTGACCCGAATACGGGGAGGCTCGCAGACAGCGCTATCGTCACCCCGGATAGCGCGATTGCCCAGGCGTTTGGGGCGAAACCGCTCAAGCCTGAAACGGCGACCAGCTTTGGCCTGGGTGCGGTGCTCACCCTGGGCGACCTGTCTGTGACCGCCGACTATTACAACATCGAGTACCGAAACCGGGTGTCTCTGTCCAACGCGCTGTCAGTTTCCAACCTTGACCAGATGACGCGAGACGCCTTTGCAACGATCTCCTCGGTCTGGCGACCGTCCAATTTTTCAACAACGACTTGGACATGACCATCCAGGGCGTTGACGTGGTGGCCACCTATCCGATGGAGTTGTTCGGGGGTGGAATCGGCAGGACCCTTTTGACTCTGGCCGGCAACTGGAATACGCTCAAGGTCGACTCGTACTCCGTGGATATCACCGGGGATTGGCTGGCGACTGCGACAAGAGAGACGGAACCGGAGTTTCGTTTCGTGCTGTCCGCGGACCACGGGTGGGAGCCGTGGCGGCTCCTGATGCGGCTCAAGTATTATGACGATTTCCAGGACTTTTCATCGTATAGTCAGATGCACGCCCACGCGCGTGCGCTGCTTGACATCGAGGCGTCTTATACTTTCTTTGACAGTGGGGTGGTCGCAGCGGTCGGTGCCGAGAATCTGTTCGACACTTACCCAACCAGAAACACTGTCGACAGTTGGGGTTCTCCCGGCAGATATGGTATGAAGTACCCAGACTACTCGCCCTACGGATTCAGTGGCGGGTTCTACTACCTCAGGGCGTCGTATTCATTCTGAAACCTTGTATTTGGCACACGAACCCGATGAACGGGTGGGGAGGATACATGCAAGAATTCAAGTTCTATGGTCTCAAGAGTGAACGTGTCCAGCATCTCATGTCTCTTGAAAGGACATGTTTACTCTTGCTGGTATCACTCCTGGTCCTGACGGGCACGCTATCGGCCAGGGCACAGGAGGCCGACCAGGGAAAAGAGGTCCTCGGCCTCGAAGAAATCCGGGTGGTCGGCTCCCGGTCGGTGGGTCGGTCCGCGGCGGATTCGCCCGTGCCGGTGGACGTTATCGACGGCGATAATTTCAAGAATTACGGTGTCCGCGACCTGAACAACCTGCTGGCCGCAACCGTTCCGTCCTATAATGTCACCCAGCACGCTATCGGCGACGCCAACGCCCTGGTCCGCCCGGCCAAGCTGCGCGGCCTGCCGCCCGACTCGACCCTGGTGCTGGTCAACGGCAAACGCCGCCACCGCTCGTCGGCGATCAGCATCTTCACCTTCGGGCAGGCCCAAGGGGCACACGGCGTGGACATTCGCTCGATCCCGTCCATTGCGCTGAAACGTGTTGAAGTGTTGCGCGACGGCGCTGGCGCGCAGTACGGCTCTGACGCGGTAGCCGGGGTCATGAACTTCGTGCTGCGTGACGCACCCGAGGGCGGCACGGTCGAAGCCCGCTGGGGCCAGTATTATCAGGGCGACGGCGACCAGGTGAGCACCGCGGCCAATATCGGCCTGCCACTGACCGACGCCGGCTTTGCCAACCTCAGCTTCGAGTTCACCAACGCCGACTCGACTGACCGCAGCTCTGAACTCGACATCGAAAAGCCGTTGAGAAACGCCGGGCTTCCCGTCAAGCATCGCGCGATGGTGTGGGGCGCACCGGACGTGCCGTACGACTATAAATTCTTCGGCAACTTCGGCCTCGACCTCGGCGACTCTCACCATGCCTATGCCTTCGGCAACTGGGCGGAACGCCAGATTCTGGACTCGTGGTATTTCCGGGGCCCGCATCCGTCCGCGCCGACCGGTACGACCGGAGTGTATCTGGATGGCGAACGGCTCAAGGTCGCCGACCTGACACCCGACGGCACAGGCAACTGCCCGACAATCCTGGCGCGCGATTATACGCAAAACGGCCGGGCCGCACTGGCCCCGCTGGAGGGCAACCCGGACTGCTACGCACTGGCTCAAAATCTTCCGGGCGGGTTCACGCCACGGATGCGCGGCGGCGTGGAAGACTGGGGCATCACCTTCGGCCTGCGCGGGACGTTGCAGAGCACTTCTGCGCTGCTCGACGGCTGGAACTACGATATGAGTGCCGCGTTCGGCCAGCACAGAACCACGTACTACATATGGAACACCGTCAACCCGCAACTGCTCCGCCTCAAAGACGCCATGCCGACGGGATACTTCGGCCGTGCCTACGAGCAGCGGGACAAGATATTCAATCTGGATTTCTCCCGGCTGTTCGACATTGGTGTCTTCTACTCCCCGCTGAACATCGCCTTCGGACTGGAGTACCGCGAGGAAGAGTATGAGATCGAATCCGGTGATAAGAACGGCTGGTGCTCTGATGACAACGGAGAATGTGATGGGCAACAGAAAGCGCGTGGCCTCGCCGCACAGGGGTTCAGCGTAGGCGGCCAAGCGTATCCGGCTATCCGCCCGGAGAATGCGGTGGAGGCCGAACGGGGTAGCTTCGGCGCGTATCTCGACCTCGAAGCCGACGTCATCGAGAACGTACTGGTCACCGCCGCGGGCCGCTTCGAGCACCATGAAGGCATCGGCGAGTCCCTGGACGGCAAGCTCGCCGCCCGCTGGAGCCTGCTTGAGGAATATCTGGCGCTACGCGGCTCAATCGGGACCGGATTTCGTGCCCCGACCGTAGGACAGGCGCACTACCGGGACACGACCTACAATTTTGATCCTGAAACAAATCAACTCGTCGAAACACCGACGCTTCCGGGCAGCCACCCGATTGCACTCCGGAAGGGGGCCAAGCCGCTGACACCGGAGACCTCCATGTCTTTTTCGGTCGGGATGGTGTTCACCCTTGATGCCCTGGCCGTCACCCTGGACTATTACAATATAGAAGTGAGAAATCGGATCGGGTTGACCAGCGCCCAGGGAATCACTCCTGAAGATGTCGCCGCCCTGGCCGCTATGAATGTCGATGCGAGTCGCGTGCGAAGCGTGCGGTTTTTCACCAACGCGTTTGAAACGTATACGCAAGGCATCGATCTCGTGGCGACCTATCCGCTGGAGTTGTTCGGCGGCAGCATCGGCAGGACCATGTTGACGTTTGCCGGCAACTGGAACGACACCAACCTCAATCTCGATTCTATCAATTCGCAGGTCATCAACTCGGTGCGCAAAGTGCAGGTCGAAGATATCGAGCCGGAGTTCCGCTTCTCGCTGATGGCGGACCACACCTGGGGGTCATGGCGGTTCCTTTCCCGGCTGCATTACTACGACGGTTTCACCGAGCCGTACCAAGACTACAAGATCAACCCGCCCATCTATGCCCGTGCCCGCGCGTTGCTCGACCTGGAAGCGTCATACCTGTTCGATTTCGGGCTCGTCGTGGCTGCCGGCGTGGATAACCTGCTCGACACCTATCCGACCAAGGTCAAACGGGTGCATCGGAATGAATATGATGCCGGCCAGAAGTATCCGGTTGCCTCGCCGTATGGATACAACGGCGGGTTCTACTACTTTCGGGCGTCGTACTCATTCTGAATCCTGGCATGATCGAGAGAGGACACATGGCACTGTTCCCACGTTCCGTACAGGTCCATGTGCTCTGGTCTTTAGCGCTTAACCTCCTGCTGTTCCCCGTGTCAGCCGGGGCGACCAGTGTGCTGGCCCTCTCCTTCGCCTCCCTCGTGCAGGACGCCGAGGTGATTGCGGTCGGCACGGTCACGGCTATCGAGAGCGCCTGGGATGGCGACAGGAACATACCCCATACCTTCGTGACCTTCTCCAATCTGACGGTGCTGAAAGGGGAAACAGACCAAGCCGAATTGACCCTGCGGTTCCTCGGGGGACCCACACCCGACGGGGGCGTCATGCAGATTGCCGGTGTGCCGCAGTTTACCGTAGGGGAACGGAGTGTCATTTTTTGTGCAGGCAACAATCACCAGGCGGTCCCGCTCGTTGGGGTCTGGCAGGGCGTCTATCGGGTAGTGTTTGATGCAGAGCGTGGGGTGGACACCATCCGCGACCATGCCGGGCGGCCCGTCACCACGCTGCCGACCGGGGAAGGGGGAATTCTCCACGATGAAGCCCTACACGACACGGCACGGGCAGCCCAGACAGGAGCCGCCCCTGGGGCCATGACGCTGCCCACGTTGATTCAGCGGATCGGACAAGAATTGGATCATGCGGAGGAAGACTGACCGGGCCTGGCTGAGTAAGGCTGCGGCCGGGTCTTTTCTGCTTGCCTGCATCCTCTTGGTTTGGCTGGATGAGAGTGCCACCTATGTCCAAGCCACGAATCCAGTTGCCCTTGGAAACCCCCCGCTTTCCTGGAAGTCCAACGAAACGACACTGTTCCTGGGTCTTGGCTGTCCGAGCAGCCCCCTCACTCAGTGGGGGCCGTGCTGGGATGACGCCGCCGAAGCGGCGGCGGCGGAGTGGAATGGCGCGGGAGCCCGGTTTCAGTTTCGCACCGAACGCAGATCGGTAGACCCATGCGGTACGGACAGCGGCCGGAACACCGTCGTCTTTGCGGACACCGTTTGCGGAACTGCGTTCGGCTCGGAAACACTGGCCCTCACATCTTATCTCTGGAACTCTTCAATAGACGTCAGCGCTCTTACCCAGACCCAGGTCTTTTTTAATACGGCCCCCACTTGGTCCACCTATACCGGCTCATTGCAGAGCGATAACTTCGGACAGCGAATAGTTGACTTCTACCGGGTGGCCCTGCACGAATTTGGGCATGTCCTGAGCCTCGATCACCCGGACGATGCGGGACAAAGTGTGTCGGCCATCATGAACTCTCGTGTCAGCGATCTGTACCAACTCCAGACGGACGATATCAATGGGATTCGGCATATTTATGGCCAGGATAACCGAGTGCCGGTCAGCCTGTCGGTGAGTAACAGTGGCGAGGCCGCGGAGGGGCAGGCGGCCCTGACCATCACCGCCACGCTGACGCAGGCCAACACATCCGGGAGCGCGCTCAGCATCCCGGTCCGGGTACGCACCACCGGCACCACGGCGCAGGCTGCGGACTACACCGTCGCCTCCTCAATCAGCATCGCGGACACTGCGATAACCGGCACGACCCCCTTCACGGCGGCGAACGACGCCAACGATGAGGCCGACGAGCAGGTGACCGTCGAGTTGGGCAGTCCCCTGCCCACCGATATCAAAGCCGGCACGCCGAACCACGTGACCATCACCCTCACCGACAACGACCCGACCACGGCCACACTCAGCGTCCCGGACACAACCGCGACCGAGGGAGATACGACCGCCACCGCCGAGCTCAGGCTCACCCTGAACCGGGCGCTCGTTGCGGATGAGAGTCTGGACATCCCGCTCCAGTTCTCGGGCGGCACGCCGGGCGCGGACTTCACCCTCGCCTTGTCGGGCAGTCCGACCGGGGTGACGTTCTCAGCCGGCACGGTCACCTTCGCCGGCCCGAACACCGGACAGAGCGCCACCGTGGCGACGCTCGTACTGACCGCGGCGACCGATGCCAATGCGACCGACGAGACGGTGACCGTGTCCATTCCGACCGCCTCAACGGGGAATGCGCCGAAACTGACGGCTACCAACCTTGATGGCGGAGCCACGGGCAGCGGCAGTGGCCAGATCAGCATCGCGGACGTGACCCCCGTCCTCACCATCACACCCGGCTCCTCGCCGGTGACCGAAGGCACGGCGGCGGCCTTCACCGTTACGGCCAATCCGGCACCGACGACGAATCTCCCGGTCTCCTTGACCGTTGCGCAGACCGGCGACTTCGCCGCTGCCAGCGCGGTCGGTAACAACAAGTCCGTCACCGCCCCCACCGCCGGCTCTGTCACCTACACCGTCGCCACGCTCGATGACCAAGTGGACGAAGCCAATGGCGCAGTGACGGTGACCCTCACCGGCAACTCCGGCTACACGGTGGGCAACCCAGCCACCGCCACAGTCACCGTGCACGACGATGACGAGCCGCCACCCCCGCCGCCTCCTCCCAGGGGCGGCGGCAGTAGTGGTGACGGTGGAGGCGGCGGCAGTAGTGGCGGCGGTAGCGGTGGGGGGGGTGCCACCGTGCGGGACACCCACGGCAACAGGCCAAGAACGGCCACCAGCGTTGCGCTGACACCGCAGCAGCGTACCCCGACCCAGCACGGGAACCTCGTGTCCCGTACCGACGTAGACTACTTCGCCGTCGAGTTCCCTTTACCCGGCCTGGTGTGGGTGGAAACGGAGAGCACCATCAACACCCGCGGGCGGCTGTTCGATGCCGAAGAGACCCCGCTGGCGGAAGACGACAACGGCGGCGTCCGGCAGAACTTCCGGCTCGGGAGCGCCGTGGAGAAAGGCGTACACTATATTTCCGTGGACAGTCCCCGGGGGGCCACCGGGTCCTACACCCTCCGGATCGACTACCGGCCCGGCTACCTGGAGATTCCGTGGGCCGCCTCCACTCAGAGCGGCATCAGCGTGATCTCCGGGTGGATCTGTGACGCGGACGTCGTGGAGATCATAATCGACTCCACCGGGCAACCCGAGCAAACCTGGGAAGCCGCCTACGGGACCGAGCGCATAGACACGCTCGAAGAATGTGGGGACGTGGACAACGGCTATGGGCTGTTGTTCAACTGGAACGAACTAGGCGCGGGGGCGCACACCGTGCGGACCGTGGTCGATGGGGTGGTCTTAGCCGAATCCCCCCTCACCATCACCACCCTCGGCCCCGAGTCCTTCCGCCGGGGGCTCAGCGGGACGTATCCCCTCGCAGACTTTCCACAGCCCGGGGACACCACCGCAGTCGTGTGGAGCGAAGCCCAACAGAACTTCGTGATTGCCGCCGGGGAGAGCCGCCCTGGCGTGGGCGACACCCGCGGCCCCTATCCGCAGTTACAGTTCGAGAACCCCGGTCCCGGCACCTACCAGAGCGGGGTCGGGGTCATATCCGGCTGGGCCTGCGAGGCCGAGAGCGTCGAGGTCGTCATCACGCCCGAGCAGGGTGACACCCTCCGGTTGGAAGCCGCGTATGGGACGGAGCGGGTGGACACCCTGGCGCCGTGTGGGGACGTGGACAATGGCTTTGGGCTGTTGTTCAACTGGAACCGGCTGGGGGATGGGGAGCATGTGGTAGAACTCCTCGTAGACGGGGAGGCTGTAGCCCAGAGTACCATCCGGGTGACGACGCTGGGGGCGGAGTTCCGGCGGGGACTGCGGGGGACGTACACCCTGGAGGGCTTCCCGACCGAAGAGGAGCGTGTCACGATTGAGTGGCAGCAGAATCGGCAGAACTTCGGCATTACGGACGGGCCGTAGGGCCAGCCTGTATCGCCCCCCATACTGGACTATGGGGTCTTCTGCTACTTCAGGGTGTCATACTCATTCTGAAACCTGGCGTTCACGTACCGATGAAGAAACTCGGGCAATACGGTCTCAAGAGTAAACGTGTCCTTCCAAGAGACATGAGATGCCGGACACGTTTACTCTTGCTGGTGGCGCTCCTGGTCTTGCTGATCTCAGCACCGGCCGGGGCGCAACAGGCTGAGCAGGGAGAGGAGATCGTCGGACTCGAAGAAATCCGGGTGGTCGGCTCCCGGTCGGCGAGCCGCTCCGCGGCGGATTCACCCGTGCCGGTGGACGTTATCGACGGCGACAGTCTCAGGCACTACGGTAGCACGGATATGAACGACCGGCTGGCCGCGACCGTCCCATCCTACAAGGTCTTTCAGTATGGCATCGGTGTTGAGGCCGCCCTGGTCCGGCCGGCCAAGCTGCGCGGCCTGCCGCCGGACTCGACCCTGGTGCTGGTCAACGGCAAACGCCGTCACCGCTCCTCCGCGATTACCCGCTGGAGTTATGGCTTGGCGAGCGGTTCGCATGGGACGGATATTGCCTCCATCCCGTCCATCGCCCTCAAGCGAGTGGAGGTCCTGCGCGACGGGGCTGGCGCGCAGTATGGGTCTGACGCGGTGGCCGGGGTGCTGAATTTCGTGTTGCGCGACGCGCCCGAGGGCGGCTCCCTGGAGACCAATCTGGGGCAATACTACCACGGCGACGGCGACCGGCTGAATGTCGCGGCCAACATCGGCTTGCCGCTGACCGAGGCCGGCTTTGCCAACTTCAGCTTTGAGTTCACCAACGCGGATTCGACCAACCGCAGCGTGCAGCGCGACGATGCCCGCCGCATGGTCGAGCACGGCAACGCCTTTATTCGCAGGTCCGCGGCCCAGCCCTGGGGCGCGCCGGACGTGAAGTACGACTATAAATTCTTCGGCAACCTCGGCCTGGACCTCGGCGACGACCATCAGCTGTACGCCTTCGGTAATTATGCGGAGCGCGAGATTGAAGACACGTTCTACTGGCGCAATCCGGCCAGTTTTCCCGGTGTGTTCGCGAATGGCAATGAGTTGTTGGTCGCCGACCTGTCCGCAGACGGGATGTCCGGTAACTGCCCGACGATCACGGCGAACGATTATGTGACGCACGGCCCGGTCGCTCTGGACCCGCTGATGGGCCGGGACGACTGCTACGCCCTGGCCCAGGCATTTCCGGGCGGGTTCACACCCCGGTTCCGGGGTGTGGTGAACGACTGGAGCCTCGTCTTCGGCCTGCGCGGGAGCCTGCGCAGCACCCTCACTCTGCTGGACGGCTGGCACTACGATATGAGCGCCGGGTTCGGTCAGAACCGTATGGACACCTACCTCAGGAACAGCGTGAATCCAAATCTGATCCGCTCCAAGTCAGCGATTCCAACCCGTTACAGAACCCGCAAGTATGAGGAGCGGGACAAAATTTTCAATCTGGACCTCTCCCGGCCATTCGACATCGGCCTGTTCGCTTCTCCGCTGAACGTAGCCCTCGGCCTGGAGTACCGCGAAGAAACCTTTGAGAGCGGTACCGGGGAGCCGAATTCCTATTTGCGTGATGACGTGCTGGCCCGACAGGGTCTCGCGGTCGCGGTCTCCGGCCACCCGGGCACGTCGCCCCAGGAGGCGACCGAGGCCAGCCGGGACAGTTTCGGCGCGTATCTCGACCTGGAGGCCGATATCCTGACCGATGTGTTGCTTACCGCCGCCGGTCGGTTTGAACACCACGAAGGTATCGGGGAATCTCTCAATGGCAAGCTGGCCGCCCGGTGGAGTCTGCTGGACGACTACCTGGCGCTGCGCGGCTCCATCGGGACGAACTTTCGGGCGCCAACCGTCGGGCAGGCCAACTATCGGAATATAACATCGAGCCTCAACGCCGAGACCGGCGAACTGAACTTGACGTATGTACTGTCGGGCAACGACCCGATTGCGCAGCAGAAGGGGGGCAAGCCGCTGAGCCCGGAACACTCAACCAGCTTCAGCCTCGGCGCGGTCATCACGCTCGGCAACCTGTCCGTCACCGCCGACTACTATAATATGGAGGTACGCCGGCGGATCATGCTGAGCCAGAATTTCCTCCTCACCGAGGCCGATAGAGCCGCCTTGGCCGCCGCCGGCATCGATCTCTTTATGCACAGGGGAGGGGGCGGTCAGGTCAGCTATTTCAACAACGACTTCAGCACCACGACCCAGGGGTTTGATGTCGTGGCGACCTACCCCCTGGAGTGGTTTGGCGGCAGGGCCGGCTCCAGCATGTTCACCTTTGCCGGGAACTGGAATAATACCAAGGTCGATACGCGCAACCCGCAAATCACCAATGATCTGCGGGCCGCCCAGATTGAGAACACCGAGCCGGAGTTCCGCTTCACGCTGACCGCAGATCATAGCTGGGGACCGTGGCGGTTGCTCACCCGGCTGCATTATTATGACGATTTCAAAGATTTCCCGATATTCAGGCCCGCGAACCCTGTCCACGCCCACGCACGCGCCCTGCTCGACCTGGAAGCGTCCTATACTTTTTTCAGCGGTGCGTTCAACGGCGTGACCCTGGCGCTTGGCGCGCAAAACCTGTTTGATACGTATCCGACCAAAAGCAAGTATGCCGGCCGCCATGGCATGAAATACCCGGTCGTCTCGCCGTATGGGTATAATGGCGGGTTGTATTATCTGCGGGCGTCCTACGCCTTCTGACTGATTCCGCTCCATTCCCCACCATAGCCCACTGCTCAATGCGAGCCGGGTACTTGCTGTGAGCGTGCGCCGAGGCCCCGCCAGGAATCGCCAACCGAGTTGGTGGCCGAGCCGCGCGTACTCTACTTTGATGGATTTGACGCAATGCTCCAGAGACGGAAGGGCTGGGTAGTGGTCGCTCATGGTGTCCTATCGTAAACCATACTAGCCCGTAGGTCGGATTAGACTTAGGCGTAATCCAACGCCGCCGAGATCGGTACTATCGCCGCAATGCGCCACGCCACCTCCGCAGAGTACAACACCTCCGCCAGTAGCAGCACCACTGGCGGCTCAGGGTGCATCTGCATGTTTCTCTCTGTTTTCATCCTCTTCCATCCAGGCGGGAAGGATGCCTTTGTATAATACGTCCGGGTCAATGTCGGCTCCATTTTCCCACCGAATTGTCCCCATCCGAGCATCGACCTGGACCGAACGAAAGACTTGGGTATTGGTCCGAATTGGCTCAAAAATTGGGCCATGCAGGTAGGGTTCAAGGTCAATTTCCCGGCTCGTGTTGTCAGTGAAATCCAGACGGACCTTGAAATCCTCCAGCAGTTCGACAGTACGAATGCGTACCGGGCGCGGCATGCGGTTGCTCCTTTCTGTTCAGTCCAACGGGTCAATCGGCTGGAGGGGAAGCCCGTGTCTCGCTCTTTCCCAATTCGTCCGCAGTTCCTGT
The DNA here is from genome assembly GCA_022824615.1 of Candidatus Binatia bacterium. Taxonomy (GTDB): domain Bacteria; phylum Desulfobacterota; class Binatia; order Bin18; family Bin18; genus Bin18. The sequence goes on from JAJDZM010000220.1 coordinate 24,330, forward strand.
CGATGCAGAGAAGCCCACTCGACCACAAAAGCTCGGGGACGACGCGGCAGTTTGCCGTCCAGGATTTCCAGCGTGTCAATTGCAAATGAAGCCTCATGCTCGGCGTACTCTGTATGAAAGTGCGCCGTCTGAGAATATTCCCCCTATATACGTGTGATGCATATGAGAAAAAGGCGGATGACATTCAGTGTCACTCCCGCGCAAGCGGGAGTCCAGGGCTCTCTTGCATCAGAGAAGAAAATAGAGAGAATACAGCTAAGTGTTTGATTTTCATCGCTTTATTCTCCGACAGGCGAAAAAACACCAATTCACCGCCAATATCGTCCTCGTGCTCGTCGGTCTGCTTGTGGCGCTCGGGCTGGTCTCGAAGCTCTTGGGCAAGGAGGCGAGGGCAAGCGTTGTGCGTTTTATTTATGAGAACGGCTGCGGACGTATGTCACCGAAGCTCCGACGACGCCGATAAGCGCGATCAGCAACATTGTCCATTCAAACATTGTCATTTTTATCCTCCTTCAGTCCCCCTTCGAGCCGATAGGCCCACAGAAAGATCGAGGGCGTGCCTACTACGCCGAAGATCAAGACAAGCCAAGACTCCTGACTTCTGACCCAAGGACTGACGACGGTCAGCAGCGCTACGCCTTTTGCCAAATCGTAGAGGAACTTGGCTGCGCTTTCTCGTTGTCGTGGTGTCATGCTCGGGGAAAGTCTACTATAACAGGTCGTGCACTGACCAGAGTTATGCCCAAATCAAAGCCCAACCCCCCGTCCGGTCAGTCCCGGTTCTCGGGCGAGCAGAGCGCGACAGTGAACCCAGCGAATGACGGACGGTGACACAGCAGCATGATTTGCTCCGGTCCGTCCAGGACCCTCGTACTGTCCGCACTTGTCTGACAGGCCAGGATTGGTACAGTTCAGCGAAAAGATCAGTGTATGCCCCGCCACCAAGGCCGCCAGACCGAACCCAGCGTCAACACCGCCCTGGGCGAGCTCCTCAAGGGAATGCTGCCCGGCTGTACCGTGCGCTCTGAGCACACCCGGCTCATTGTCGGACATCCTGGGCTCCAGCTTGACAATCTGATTACCGCCCCAGACCGGGCTCCCGTGGCCGTCGAAGCCGAATACCTGCCAGCACATAGTGTGGAACCCGAGGCGACCGCCCGGCTTGGTCTGCGGGTAGTAGGAGAACGCAATCCCATTGAGGCATCCATTGCCCTGCGTTACCCGCAAGATGTTGGCTATGCAGACGATTTGCGTACCGCCCTTTCCGGGGCTGAGTTGTCCTACGCGCTTTTTACCAGGCAAGGAGAAGACCTGACACGGTTTCCAGCTACGGGTTGGCTCACCGGCTCAGTCACCGACTTGGCGGACCTGCTTCGTCTAGCGTCCATTCCCCAACATGCCGTGGACACAGCGGCCACCGCCCTGGAAGAGGGTATTGACCGGGCAGTAACTATTCTGCACGACATGGCCGCAACCCGCCCGGCCATTGCTACGCATATCGCTGGCCTGTTGGGCATGGCCGACGTGCCTCAGACCCGCCGCATGGCCTGCGCCATTATCGCCAACGCACTGGTATTTCACGAGCGGTTGGCCGGGATGCACGAGGAGGTCAAGCCGCTGCATCTGGTATGCGGCCCGTCCGTGCCCAACCCCCAGGCGGAAATCCTGACTGCATGGTCCCATATTCTGGACATCAACTATTGGGCTATATTCGCCATTGCCCGCGATCTTGTGGCGCAGTTGCCGTCCGACACCGCGGCCCACATGCTCGGTACGCTCCACCAAACTGCTCAGCACATTACCACCGCGGGCGTGACCAACGCCCACGACCTGACCGGGCGTATCTTCCAGCGTTTGATTGCCGACCGCAAGTATCTGGCGACGTTCTACACCTTGCCCGCATCCGCGGCTCTGTTGGCACGCCTGGCGGTCGCCAAGCTAAACGGTGTGGACTGGGCGGATACCGACGCTATCGCCAATCTGCGTGTTGGCGACTTTGCCTGTGGAACGGGCGCGCTCCTGTCCGCAGTGTATGAGCAGATTGCCACTCAGTATGAACGGACCGGCGGCAACCCGGCGCAGTTGCACCCGGCCATGATGGAAGAAGTCTTGTATGGTTGCGACGTGATGCCGTCGGCAATTCACATTACCGGCTCGACGCTGTCCGGGATGTGGCCACAGGTGCAATTCGGCAAATCGCGGCTATACACCCTGGCCTATGGCCGACAGCCGGACGACAGTGTGAGAATTGGTTCGCTGGAATTGCTGCAATCCTCGGAGGCCATGACCTTGTTCAACACGAGCGATCCGGCCAAACGGACCGGCAGCGTGGGCGAGGAAACTGCATCTCAAATCATTACCGATATCGAAGACCAAGGCTTTGACTTAGTAATAATGAATCCGCCGTTTACCCGAAATACAACCAACGAAGGGGCATATACCGATCAATTCAACGCTGCTTTTGCCGCCTTTGGCGCAAGTGATGCAGACCAAAGGGATATGGGAAAACGACTGACTTCACTCAAGAAGGATACTTGCTATCATGGAAACGCCGGTATCGCCTCGGCCTTTGTGGCATTAGCGCATCACAAGCTGAAACCTGGCGGTGTCCTCGCTTTGGTCCTGCCTTTGTCTGCCGCCTCCGGTCGGTCATGGCAGAGATTCCGAGAGATGCTTACCCGGAGCTACAAGGGTGTAGCTGTTTTAAGCCTTGCAGCTAACGATGACGATATCTCCTTTTCCTCAGATACGGGCATGGCGGAATGCCTGATTGTTGCCCGCAAGGCAGACTCGAATGTAGAGGCCCCGCATACGTCGCCTCACCCTCAGAGCCGAGGGCACTTTATATCGTTGAAGCGCCGGCCGCAGAGCTTTGCCCATGCTGCCGCCATTGCAACGGGTATTACGCGTTGTGAACATGTGAGGCGGATTGAAGACGGTCCATACGGCGGGACTCCACTGATGGTCGGGGGCGAATTCACTGGCGAGATGCTGACCGTTCCATGCGGCACGGACGGCGAGACATGGGCCGGCGTGCGCCTCGCGGACTCCTCTCTGGCTCAGACTGCCTATGCGTTATCGCGCTCTCGCCTGTGGTTGCCTGGAAGAGCGTCTGCTCTTGAACTCAAAACCGCTTCGTTAGGTGTCTTGAGCAGGTTGGGTTTGCATCACCGTGACATTGTCGGCCCTCCCCCGCGCGGTCCGTTCACAAAGGCAGATGCAAGTCCGACCGCCACCTATCCGGCACTGTGGAATCATAACGCTAAAAACGAGACGCAGATGGTCTGCGCTCCAGACTCGCAACTGCTGGTCAGACCGGGTCTGGAGGAGAAAGCGGCTCGGGTATGGGAAACCGCCAGCCATGCCCATATCACCCTTGATTTCCGTTTCAACTCACAGCCACTGGCCACGGCAATTACCGAGCAGAAAAGCATAGGCGGGAGAGCATGGCCCAACGTCACGTTTCTTGACAGACGCTTTGATATCACCTTTGCCGTGTGGTGCAATTCTACGCTGGGTCTCTTGTTGTATTGGTGGCACGCCAATCGCCAACAAGCCGGACGCGGGATTACAGCCATACGGGCGGTGGAAACTCTACCCGTGCTCGATTTCCGCACGTTGAGCGCTGACCAGTTGTTGACGGCTGAGACTATTTTCAGCGAGTTTCGAGATATGGAACTACTGTCGGCCTACTTAGCCGACGCCGACCCTAATCGTGCATTGCTCGACCGCCGTGTTGTCTGTGACCTGTTGGGCTTCGACGAGGATACCTACCACGCCGTGCGGCGCTTGGCCGCCAAATGGTGCGCCGAGCCGTCGGTGCATGGAGGGAAGGGGCGTCCGAAGGGGGCAGGGCTGGTGGTCTGAGGGATGGCTGCTTCGGGGTTCGTTGGGTCAATAAAGTCCGTTGGGTTGATTGGGTTGATGAAGTCTGAAGCGGAAGGCAAGGCCGGGGTCGTGCGCTGGCAATCAAGCCCGGCCTTTGGCATACTGGTGAGGGGGAGTTGGCCCAAGGCGGGTGAGCCCTTCTCGGAAGAGCGCAAGCGGAGCAGCGGAGCAGATAGGAATAAGCTGGAGAAGCCGGCTAAGTATCTGATTTTTCTCGTTTCATTTTCCAAAAGGCGAAAATCCCACCACAATCCCACCCAAATCCCATCCAATCGGCTAAGTGGTTGAAATCATTAGGGTCGAAAAGAAAAAAGGGGGGAGGGGGTCGGAGAAAGGGGCGTATGACAGATGGCTACGGTTCGAGGCGAAGAACTGATCGCACAGGGTTTCAAGCGGGAAAACGTCGATACCATTTTCTTTATGATGGGCGGACCGACCAGCGGCACCGCAGCGGCCTGTCTCGACCTGGGCATGCAGGGCATTTATGTCCGCCACGAACAGGCCGCGGCCATGATGGCCCACGCCTACGCGCGGGTCACGGGCAAGCCCGGCATCTGCATTACGCCATCCGGCCCCGGCACGGCCAACGCCGTCACCGGACTGGCCAACGCCTGGGCGGACTCCGCGCCGATTATTGCCATCGGCGGGTCCGCTCCCATGCGGGCGACCACGCTCGACGCCTTTCAGGAGATGGACCAGGTCGCCATGATGAAGCCCGTGGTCAAAGCGGCGTATCGGATTGATATGGCCCAGCGGGTGCCCGAATATGTCAGTATTGCCTTTCGGGAAGCCATGGACGGCAAGAAAGGCCCGGTGTATCTCGACCTGCCCGGCGATGTGCTGGCCCATAAGGTTGATGAGGAAAAAATCTACTGGCCGGAGAATTATCGGACCGAAAGCCGGCCGGCTGGAGACCCGGCCCTGGTCAAACAGGCGATTGAGCTGCTGGCCCAGGCCGAGAAACCTCTCGTTGTGACCGGCAGCGGCATTCTGTGGTCGGAGGCCAGCGCGGAGTTGCAACGCTTTGTCGAGTCCACCGGCATTCCTTTTTTCACCACTCCGCAGGGCCGCGGCGTCATTCCCGAGGATCATGACCGCGCCTTTCCCGCAGCCCGGTCGATGGCCTTTCGCGAGGCTGACGTGGTGCTGGTCATTGGCGCGCGGGCCAACTCCATGCTGTCGTTTCTCCGCGCGCCCCGTTTTTCTCCCGCAGCAAAGTTTATCAACGTCAATCTGGACGGCAGAGCCATTGGTCATAATCGAGGGGTGTCCGTCGGCATTGTCGGCGACGCTAAGCTCGTTTTGCAGCAGCTGACAGAAGAGGCCAGCGGCAAGTTCGACCCCCATCAGGAAACCGCCTGGGTTGCCCAGCTTGCGGCCAAACAACGCTCCAATATGGAGCGCTCGGCTCCGCTGCTGCACTCGGACGCCACCCCGGTCCATCCGCTCCGCCTGTGCAAAGAAGTTCGCGAGACAATCGGCCGCGACACCATTCTGGTCGTGGACGGGCATGAAATCCTCAATTTTGCGCGCCAGTCCATTCCCGTGTATGCAGCCGGCGGCAGTCTCAATGCCGGCCCGCACGGCTGTATGGGCGTGGGTGTGCCGTTCGGCATCGGAGCCAAGGTGGCAGCGCCGGACAAACCGGTCCTGGTCCTGTCCGGTGATGGCGCCTTTGGCTGGAACGGCATGGAGATGGACTCGGCCATTCGGCATAACATCCCTATCGTTGTCGTGGTCTCGAACAACGCGGGTTTCACCTCGCGCCAGACCGGGTATATGACGGCCGGCGACAAACAGGGGCGGCAGAATGTCGGTCGCGAGCTTGGCCATCAGCGCTATGACAAGGTGGTCGAAGCGCTGGGCGGTTACGGGGAGTATGTCGAGAACCCCGCCAACATCAAGGCCGCGATTGAACGGGCGTTTGCCAGCGGCAAACCGTCTTTAGTCAATGTGTGCACCGACCCGGACGCCCAGGCCACAACCGATATGGGGTTTGGGGGATATTAGAAAACAGGGGAACGACATGAGCAGCAATAAGACCTGGGACGACCTCACGCTGGGCGTTGAGGAAGAATTCTTTCTCGTAGACCCCGTCTCGCGCGACCTGCTGGCCGACCCTGACCCCGGTATTTTCGAGACCTGCGAGCGCAACCGGGGGCCGCACAAAGTCGTACACGAACTTTTCCGAACCCAGATCGAGACCAACACCCAGGTCTGTCACTCGCTGGCCGAGGTGCGCGCCGCCCTGTGCGAAACTCGCCGGCTGGTCATTGAGGCCGCGCAGGCGTACGGAGCCACGGTCATGGCCGCCTCGACCCATCCATTCGCGGAGTGGCGGGCACAGATGACCACGCCCAAGGAGCGTTACGAGCGGTTCGCAATCACGTTTCAGGAGAGTATACGGCGGGGGCTCATCGCCGGCATGCACATTCATGCCGGCTTTGGCGACCCGGATGAGAGAATCCGGGTCATGACCGCGCTCCGGCGCTACCTGCCGCTGCTCCACGCCCTGTCCACCTCATCGCCATTCAATTCAGGCCACCAGACCGGTTTCAAGTCCTACCGCCTCAACCTGTTCGGCGCTCTGCCGCGCACCAGCCTGCCCGGCCCACTGTATTCCCAGACCGAGTACGACCGGCTCATAGCCGACTACCAGCGCATGGAGTTTATCACCAGCGGGAGCGAATTATGGTGGGACATCCGCCCCTCACGAGCCTACCCGACCGTGGAAATGCGTATCTGCGACATCTGCCCACTCATTGACGACGCCGTATGCATTGCTGCCCTCTACGCGGCGCTGATTCGCCACCTGTTACGGCAGGACCGGGAGGGAAGTTTGCCCCCCGAACCGCCCACCGAGATCATTGCCGAGAACCGCTGGCTCGCCCAGCGCTACGGTGTACTCGCCTTCCTCGGCGACCCAGGCCGGGGCGGACGGCAGGACATCCAGGACTACGCGACTCAACTGATCGAAACCCTCGCCGATGACGCTCACGCCCTGGACTGCGAAAACGAGATACGCCACGCGCTGGCCATCATTCGTGACGGGAGCAGCGCCGACCGGCAGCTTGACCATTTCCGCTTGCGTCTCCTTGAAGGAGACACCGAGCAAGAGGCCCTGCGTTCTGTCGTCGATCTGGTGTTAGCCGAAACCCGGCAGGGAGTCCGGGAGACCGGTTGACCCTCGCAGATCGATCTCATGATTGGCGCGTTTCACAATAATTTGTAGCCCTGCCCGTGCGTTCTCGTCATGCCGGACTTGATCCGGCATCCAGTCCTTCGACTTCGCTTTGCTACGCTCAGGACGAACGGGGGGCCGGGGGGCCTGGATGCCCTAAACTCACAAACGAAGTGCAACACCTGGTTAAGGTGTTGTCATGGGAAAGCGTTATGGTCATCTCACCCTTGAAGAGCGGTGTGAGCTTGCCCGTCTACAAGCCGAGGGGCGCTCGGTCCGGCAAATCGCAGCAGCTCTGGATCGCGCGCCATTGACCGTGGCTCGGGAAATGAAGCGTAATGGGGCACAGACAGGGGAATACAAGCCGGTCTATGCCGACCAGCAGGCCCGTGCCCGCCGGTGGCGCGGCTCCCGGCTGGAGCGGGCCGGGACGTTGCGGACTCGGGTACTCGCCCACCTCCAACAGGGCTGGTCGCCAGAGCAGGTGGCTGGGAGGCTGGCGTTGGAAGCGGGCCGGGGGGTCATCTCCCACGAGAGCATCTACCGGTTCCTCTACCGGCAGTTGGCGCGTACGAAGGACTATGGGTGGAGACACTACCTGCCATGGGCTAAGTGGAAGCGGGGCTGGCGCGGGCGCAAAGGGGGCAGTCCGGCCTCCTTCATGGCGTTGCGTCGCCCGATTACCGAGCGCCCCCAGGGCGCCGCTGACCGCCGCACGCCCGGGCACTGGGAGGCCGATCTGATGCTCTTCAGAACCTATGGCCAAGCGGTGCTGACCCTGCATGAACGCCACTCGCGGCTTCTCCTCGCCCTCAGACCCCCAGGCAAGGCCTCCCGCCCCATCGCCGACGCTATGGCGCAACTCCTTGGGCTGGTGCCGCCTGAATGGCGACGGACGGTGGCCTTTGACAACGGGCCCGAGTTCGCCCTCCATTATCGACTCCACGAACTGGGCATCGAGACGTTCTTCTGCGATACCCACTCCCCTTGGCAGAAGGGTGGCGTGGAGAATGCCATTGGCCGGTTGCGCCGGACGCTGCCCCGCAAGACCGACCTCGCGGCGTTACCACAAGAGCGGTTTACCCAACTGCTTCAGGCCTACAACAACACCCCGCGTAAGTGCCTGGCGTACAAGACCCCGGCAGAGGTCTTCTTGGAAAGCGTGTTGCACTTGAAATGTGAATCCACCGGCCCGCTTGCGCAGGAATGACGGGTGGCTGCACAGCATCGTGATTTGCTCCAGCCGTTGGGGGGTATCATGCCGCGGCAAGACGCTGGTTCAGTACGCGCCAGAAGGTTGCGACTGCTTCCTTGTCGGCCTCAAAGAAGTCCTCGAAAAAGCCACTACCATTGAGCGGTGGAGGATAGGCGTAGCGTTCGCCATCTTCCCCTAATTCGGTGGTCCAATCGGCTGGCTCTCTTGGATTGACGACTTCAAAGAGCCGAGCCGGATACAGATATGGGCGCCCCTCATCATTGAGGATACGAAACGCATCAGCCTCAATCCCGATCACCATATACTGCTGGTGAGAGGAGAGGTCGGGATAGCGAGCGTTTCGTCTGCGGAGCTTAACAATCATCGTTCAGCCAACCTTTTTGCGTCTGACCTCAACGCGTCCAATACCCGGATGTTCGTACCAATGGTATTCGTAGCGACTCTTCCCCATCTCGAAAGGACCGCCTTGGTGTTGCAGCGCTATTCCGCTTTAGTATGATGGCAACTCATGGACTGGCAGGTGTACCTCGCGAAGGGAAAGAAGAGTCTTCATACTGCACAGAACGCTTATGAGCAAGGCGATTATGACTCCTGCACAAGTCGAAGCTACTATGCCGTTTTCCAGGTCGAAATAGCCTGTTTGGTTAAGCTGACAGATTTTCGCCAAGATCGTTGGGGCCATGATAGAGTGCAGGAGGAGTTCAACCATCGACTCATACGTTCTCGGAAGCTATTCTCAGCTTCTCTACGATTCATTCATAACGATCTGATTGGAAGAAGGCATATCGCAGATTATACAGATCAGCACATCAGTAAAAAAACTGCGGAACGTTGCCTCAGACATGCAGCAAGAATGGTAGAAACGATTACACGCGTATTGGAAACGTCATGAAAACACAGCTTGCCCTTACCGGAGATGCAAAGACGCTCGACGCCCTCAGTCGGTTTCTTACGCAGTTCGAGAAGTTCAGCCCTGAACCTGTCGCTCCTCCGAAAGCCGTTCAGGGGGAAGACAGGGTGGTCTATGTTGAAGCAGGCTACAGAACAGAAGAGGAGACTTTTATAGCCGGGGATCACATGGCCACAGTAGGGGCGGATATCGTCGAAGAAACGGGAGTGCTGATCGCCTTGGCACCGTTTGTGGCGAGTTGAGTCAATCCGAGCATTCAAAACCCGCTACGATGGACCAGCACATTGAGAGGACCGTGGGTCGAAGAAGCGAGGGCTATCTTCCGCTACAAGAGGCGATTCGTATCGTTGAGGAATGCTCCCGTCAGGGGGTCGCAGTTATAGGAATAGATTTTGTGCATATCCGAGAGGGGAAAGTTCAGCCACGTATTCCGTCAATTCGGCAGATTGGTCAGCTTTCCTGAAAGAACCCCACTGGCAAGAGATTGTTGCCCAATGCAACGCGGCGTCCCTCCGAGTCCTTGAACGAGAAGAAGGGGAAGACCCGGAGCAGCTATGTTCTCTTGTCTTTTTTCGTGAAGAAGAATGGATGACGGGCAACTGGTCCCACGGAAAACCCGGCACTTCTACATGACGCTCGCTGCCCGTCATATCAAGACCAGTCCTCCAGTTGGAGTCCAGCTATCTCGTTAAAGTCTGAGCCGTTGCGTGTCACCAGGATACCTTCCTGTTCAAGGACAATTGCTGCAATGCGTAAGTCGTTTGTCCCGGTACGACGGTGGCGAATGCGCAACTGCCGGTATCGCATTATAGCAGGGCGGTCAAAAGCCAGTATTTGAGTTCCACGGACGAACTCTACCGTTTGTTGCAACGCCTCATAGGCTCGCGCCAGTTGCTCGTCCTGGCGTGCGCGCCGTATTTGCGTGTACCACCCCCGAAGGACTTCTTCCACGGTGATAATTGTTACAGCGAGTTGTTGCGGGGGAGTCCTGGCCACTCGTGGAGTAACAGATTCGTCGCCGCGCAGCCATAAGCTCAGCGCATCCGTATCAAGGATCCAGAGGCTCATTCCTCTGATTCTGCCTTGTCCAGTTGGGCGCGTTGCTCCGCTATGGTGTCCTGCCAAGCATCAATCTCGGGGTGGTCCTTCCAGATTCCCGCAAAAGGCATCCAGGGATGGGCGGCTGTTCCAGCGGGTAAGTCGACCTGGATAACCTCTCCAGTAGAGAGACGCTGCTTCGCCAACTCGCACAGCCGCTCTACCGCCTCTTCACGAGTACGCCCTTGTGTGGCTAAGGATACAGGTTGAGCGGTTTCCGCCCGATACATGTGCTCGTCAGTGCGTTCGACCCAGATTATGAGTTGCATTGTTCTGTCCTTCTACTGTGAAGACCGTTTTCGGGGTGGTAGAGCGCGGTCCGATTCAGACTGGATGGTTTCCTGCTCTTGGATCATTGCCTCTGCACGCTCCTTCCATATGCCCTTTGCACTCTGCCATAAGGCCAGACGTTCCTTGGCCGGCATGAGGGGATGAACCCTACCCGGATAGCGCTTTTTCGGCGGGGCTTCTTGGTGTGTCTCTTTCATGGTTCTTTGTACTCGTAGGGTGGTGGAAGAAGGGGGACTCGACAATCATCTTTCTATTACGTCCCCTAAGTGTCCCGACTGCTGATTGCGTTCCCAAATTTCAGAAGTAACAGGTTGATGATTGAGAGCAGCTAATTCAAGGACTTGTCTAATGAGCTTGGTCAGCGGTCGCTTTGGCTTGCCAGCCTCGAATTCTTTCTTCGGGTGAGCAAGAATTTGATCAACAAGTACCTTCAGCAGTTGGACCTTAGAAAGCCCCGAACCGGTCTGCTTGGAAAAAAGGGCTTTCAAAGGATCGGCCTTTTTTTCAAGAATATCTTGCTCGCAACAAGCAATCTCCGCTTCAGTAAAAATGTACTTTCCCTTACTCAGCTCCGTCATCGCACGGGCAATTTCATCATGCCCGAAGTTGTCAAATTCTATGTTTTTATCCCAGACGTGAATGTATTCGTCCTTTGTTGTCTTGCGACTTGGGTAAGTATTGGATTGAGCCTCAAGTAATCTTTTTCGCACCGTCTGAACTTGTCCTTCATTATCGAGCACAACAAATACGATTGTCTCCCTGCTGTGGTGATCGTCAATGAATTTCTCCAAGGCTCCATATTTGTCTTGCCTTTTGCGTCCGGCAAAGTTACCGACCCCATTCAGATTGTAAACCTGAATCCCGACAAGAGGGAAAGGGTGTCCCAATAATTTCCGAGCAAGTCTCGGGAGTTGCTCCTCCTCGCCCTTTCCTTCAACTACTAGAATCAACCGCGGCCGTGGATTCAAGTGATAGCGATTGGCGAGATATTCTAAGTGTCGTAATGGGTCTTCAGTGACATCAAAACCGTAAAATCTATTGAGGTCGGATCCACCTCCTTCATTTGGTTTCAGTAATTTCTCGCCGGTTATGTCCCGGTAAAAGAGTCTGACCATCTGCGCCATGGCATAAAAGGACTGCGCCAACAGCGCATCTCCCTTGAGTTTCTTTTTCTCTTCGTAGGAAACAAACTCGACGAGTTCGTACCATTTTTCTAAAGGATCAATCCGTCTCGCTTGGCGAATTAGTCTCTCGTACAAATTTTTACAGTCTTCGGGCGTTACACCGATCTCGGATAATACTTTTTTAGCATTCCAGGTGCGGCAGTAATCATGCCAGTCCCAGTCTATGGGGATGTGAGTGCCGCGCCCAGGTACGCTAATAGTGCGTTGGTCCGACTGCGTATAGGGGAAGTACCGATTGGCAAGGACTTGACACAATAGCACGCGAAATTCGTCCCTGGAACGATCTTGTTGGAGAAAGGACAAATTCGCCGCGCAAAAGTCAACACGCCATTCAAGTTGAAAAAAGGACGCCGCTAGATGCCTTTTGGCAAACGCTGAAAGTCTCCCCCATTTTTTCTGGGCAAAGAAATGAAGAAGTTTTTGGCAACGGCTAAGCTTCGCAGTATCCGGTAGAACAATCAGTCCGAAATTCATTTTCTGCCGGATTTGTTTCAATATCTCGTGTAGTGGGTAACACTGAAAAATAGAATAGTAGCTGATAGTTTCTTCCCTGCCCTCACTATCTTGGCGGATACGCCAGGGAGTGAAGGGCCGAGAAGACGGCTGCCATAACAAACCATGCTCTAAAAAATTCTTTGCATAGTCTTTTTCAAAATAAAAAAGCGCAAATTCCTCTTGTGTCTCGCCGGTCCATTGTTCTCCATCTTGGAGTACGCCTAATTCTGTGTAGCCGTTCCCATCTTCAGTACGTTCAATTTTAACGGTCAGTGTCGGACAAGTGACCCGAGCAACAGGAAATAGAATTCCCATACGCTCAAGGTCCTCCAGGTTCTCCCGCGATATATCTATATCAAGGCCCCGATCCTTGCAGTATCGAATAAAGTCATCGGTCGGCAGTAAGGGACAGGCAATGAAAGAATCATTCTCTACAAGGTAAGATAAATCTATCACGGCGTGGTTCCTTAACCGGGGAATAGAGTGCCGTCTCTCACCCCCCACTCTCTCCCGGCAGCCCCCTCACAATTTCCACCGTTTCCAGGCTGACGCGGACGACTTGGCCGATGAGGCGGACGATGTATTCTTCGTCGTCGGGGCGGTTGGGGTCGGAGCGGATGTGGCTGCGTTTGTCGGTCTTGATGCGGTATTGGTCGATGATCCACTCCAGAGCGCTGCGGTTGCCGAGACGATAGGCGAATACGTCCGGGGGAATGCCGGCCAGGGTGAGCGAGTCGTTGACCATGAGGGCGGTCTTGTCCTTGCTGAGCTTCATGCGGTCTACACGGTAGGAGAGCGGCACGTCGTCCGATTCGATCCATTGCAGGTCATACGGCTCAAGGGTTTCGTATTCGAGATGGAACCGGGCAAGCTGCTTGCCGGCGGACGTAAATGCCTGAAAGTCCGGGGCAAACGGAATGCGCGGTAGCTCACGTTTCAGATTGTCGGCGAACTTTTCCCGGTAGCCGGGATGGTGCAACATTCCATAGACGTAATAGAAAATATCCCATTTTGTGATGCCTGGATTCCGGTAATGGTCTTGGAACTGTTTCAGTGACCAGTCGGTGATGTTTTCACGTCGGTTTGTCCCGTCTTCGTTGTAGACGTAGAAGGAGAAACATTGAAACCCGTCAACACTCGCAAGCAGATGCAAGTCAGGTAGGGTGCTGGTTACAAGGGTACTGAATTCCGCGCGGTGTCCCCTATCACTAACGCATATGGAATAATTTTCCCTTTCGGCTGACAGCGTGGGAAGAAAGCGATGCTGCTTGTACCTCCGCTGATTCAAAAGACCGTCGAAATAAAGATTCATCCTCGTGAAAGGTCGATAAAGCGCTCGGCGTATTTGACTCTTATCGTAGCTCAAGGTCCGTTCTGCCCTCAGAGATGCTTTCAGCCGGTCCGTCCATTTCAGAAACGCTGGATCATTATTGACGAAATCATCTAGTCTCGCCGGTATAGAAGGTTCTTGGGAGAGTCTAAAAACTTCGTAGTTATAGTTTTTAATAAATCTCTCCAATTTCAGAGCTAGGTTCTCTTCAGAAAAGTCGTAAACCCATTGATCCCTATTTGTTGCAACCCCAAGGGAAAAGCTCTTGAAAATAGACTGCGCGTCTGGGCCGCGCTGGCCCTTTGTCTCTCTCGTCCCTATCGGTAAAAACGTCGCAAATGTGTCGGCGTCGGTAGGGATGAGCCAAGTATGATTTTCGTCTGGCCGTAGGTCCTGCCACTCAACCGTTGCAACATTTTGCTTCCCTGCCAACCAAGACAGCTTTTCTTCCTTACGCCAGTCTTCGGGAACACGGTGGTAAAGCAAGACACGGTCTGCATGTTGCGCTTTGCGAATGGCAACTGTGATACCGACACCAACCTGAATACCGAACACGTTATGAGTAGTGCCGCTCAGCTTGGGATTATCAGGCACGCTGCCGTGGAGGTCAGCGTGATGGAGCCTTGTAAAATCTTGAAGAAGGTTTTTCCTCATTCCATCGAAAGCAATTTTATGCACAAAACTATTATTTGTGACAAAGCAGACGATGCCGTCTCGACCTTCCAGACGGTCGACAGCCCAGCGGAAAAACTTCACATAGGGGTCATAGAGCTTGGTGTTTAGCGTTGCCTTAGAATCTTTGGCATACGTAACCCTGATACGCTCATCGATGACCTTATACTTCCGGTTCTTGTTATTATCGTTCTCGTTAATCTGCCCAACGTTATAGGGCGGGTTGCCGATGATGACCGTAATGGGGGCGGTCTTTTGGCGTTCCACCCGTGCGGTGTTCTCCTCGGTCATAAACGCAAATTGTTGCTCGCTACCCTCTGCCAGTTCGAGTGTGTCCACGAAGCACAGGCCGTCGAACCGTTCATACGCGCCGGTGCGTTCGTAATAGGCGTGCTCGATATTAAGGGCGGCAATATAGTACGGCAGCAGCATCACTTCGTTGGCGAACAACTGCTGAGTGTACATGCGTTTGAGGTCGCGCTTGGGAATGCGACGCAGCAGGTTCACAATGAAGTTTCCGGTTCCCGTACACGGGTCAAGAATGTTCACACTTGTGTCGCTGAGAGTCTTGCCGAACTCGTCTTGCAACACCTGCTCCACGCTCGCACACATGAAATCCACAATCTCTTGGGGTGTGTAGACAATGCCGAGCGTGTCGGCGGCCTTGACCGAATAGCCCTGAAAGAAGCGCTCGTAGACGGCATTCAGGAAGTGCTGTTTCTCGCTGAAATTCTCGATGGTTTTGGCGGCGGACTCGATAGCCAGATAAAAGGTGTCGAGGGATTTGAGAAATTCGTGCCGGTTAAAGGCTTTGCTGACCAGGGCATCGATAACCGTTTCCACCTCACGCGCAATCACATTGCGGCGAATGAAATCCTGGCTGTCGAAGATCGTCCGAATCAGCCGCTCGGTCAAAAGGTGCTGCACCAGCATTTCATCAACCGCGGCTTCACTCAGGTTGGGGTTCAGTGACTCCTTACACACGGTAAAGAAGCTCTTAAATGCCTTCTGAAACGCCGTGTTGGTGGCGTGGGCGTCCTGAATGATCTGCACAAGGCCGCGTGCCAGGTCGGGCACGCGCTGCTTGAAGTCCTCCACCGCACTGCTGAAGTCCTCATGGGCGGGTTCGGTGTAGGAGAAAAAGGTGATGAGCAGGTTGGTAAGTTGGGCACGCTGGGTCAGGTCGGCCTGCATGGCAACCTGCCCGTTCTGGTACAGGTAGGCGCGTTGGGTGTCTTCAAAGATGATGTTGGTGAGCGGGTAGCCTTTGGCTATTTTCTTCCGGATTTCGGCCTCAAGGTTGTCGTTGGTGTCCTTGGCCTCCCAGTAACCCCGATTCAGGAAGTACTCATCACGAAACGTTCCATCGGGTCGAATGGCACCGCTCGCCAATTCTGGAATGAGCGTCCAGCCGGTCCGCCGACCGGTTTCGGCCAGCAGGTTCTGAAACGCAGACCGTAGCGCCCCCTCGTGCGTTACGCCCTGCTTCTCGTAGGCTTCGAGAGCGGTGTAGTAGGCGGTCAGGTTTTTTGGTTTGACAGCGGGAGCGGCAGACATGAGCATTTCTTCACACCATACCCTTGTATGTATTCGTCTGACAGCGCACAAGGGACGCGCCTCTGGGCCGATGCACCAACAAGAGTGTTTCTCCTCCAGATGTCCTGTTGACTGCACTATGAAGCCTGCATAGACTGCATTAAATGATATCATTTTGGAATGCTCACAGGAGGCTCATGTGAAGACCATGACCATCCGTAACGTACCGGCGGAGTTGGCCTCAGCCCTTGATGCGGAAAGGCGACGCCGGGGGCTCTCCCTGAACCGGACCGTGCTGTCCTTGATGCAGGAGGCCCTCGGCATCTCAACGAGCGGCAGCCGCAGCAACGGGCTTCGCCACTTGGCCGGAGCCTGGAATGCGGATGAATTCAGGCAATTCGAAGAAGCCGTGGCGCCGTTTGGGGAAATCGATAAGGACCTCTGGCAGTGATGCGACTCTGCCTCGATACTTCGGCCTACAGCAACTTCCAACGCGGCGAACCACGCGTCGTTGAGCGTATGGACCGCGCGGAGTGGATTGGCATACCGGCCGTCGTGGTCGGCGAACTGTGGACAGGCTTCTTACTCGGTACACGCGTTGACGAGAACGTCGCCGCCTTGGAGGAGTTCCTCCGACACCGCGTTGTGGAGACATTGCCCGTAGACGGGGAGACGGGGCGTATCTTCGGCGAGATATTCCTTGATCTGCGCCGTAAGGGACGTCCGTTGCCCACGAACGACATGTGGATTGCGGCCACAGCGGCACAATCCGGCGCGACCGTCCTTACCTTCGACGAGCACTTTCGAGAAATTGCTCGCGTCAGCGCGCTTATCCTGTGAGTCTGAGGGGGTCCGTTTTCTTATCACCCCTACAAAAGCTGCACCGAGTGGAAAGCTACGGTCCGCCGGTCGGCCTCATCCATGGGGAAGTCCTCCCCGGTCCGGAACAGAATGGTATTGTCTCCGGGACGAATCCAGCCGTTCGGAAGAGGGATGGTGTACTCACGCCAGCCTCTATACAGGAGCAGGCGTTGGACGAGTTGCCCGTTCACGATGATGTCGAGCGGGAAACAGGTATATGCCTTTGATTTCACAAATGGTCGGGCAACAAGGTGGAGGGCAGCCCCCTCACTTTGCGGGACGGTCAGGGTAATACGGGCGTCGCCCTGCCGAGCCCAGGAGATTGGGCCAAGCGGCTCTTGGGTATGCCGGCCCCAATCTCCGCTGAAGTCTTCCTGTGGCGCTTTTTCCCCAAAAGCAAACACGGCAAGTGGATCAGTCTGGATAGACCGGACAGAGGGAAGAAGCACCCGTGTCTGCGGGAAAAAATAGAACATTTGATAGCAGAGCAGGGCGATGAGCCCCAGGGAGACGACATTACGGGCGGACTGCAAGAAGGCAGGCGGTCGCAACGCCACACTCAACAGCGCACCGGCAATGAGGAGGCTGCCAATGATATCGGTCGCCCAGTGATGTCCGAGATAGAGCCGCTGCCAGATGATCACGCCGGACAGACAGAGCGCGACCCCACTGCCCCATACCCTGAGCCAGACGGGAACATCTTTGCGAGCCAGGAAAAAAATCAAGGTGCCAGTGATGAGAACCGCACCGATTACATGCCCGCTGGGGAAACTATTACCAACGAGCCACGCTGGCAGCGCGCTGGGCCGGGCACGGTCCAGCCCGGTTTTCAATAATTCCGAGAGAAAAGCCCCACTCAAAACAATGAGTAAGGCGTGGGCGATATCCGTCCAACGCCGTTGCAGCCCAAGCACACAGACGCCCAGACCACCGAACACGATCAGATACCAGAGGGGAGAGTCTTTACACTGCATGCCAAGCTGGACGAGATGACACGACCGAGTCGACTGTAGCCATTGGTAGACGGCCGCATCCAGGGGAATGGTCGCCTCCATGCTCAGGAATTGGACAAGAATCAAGCCGCCCAGCAAAAGGGGCAGTCGCTGATTCGTTTTATTGTTCAAGAGTCCGTATGGCTTCCGCGCGCGCCCACTCCACATTGTGTCGATGACGATTGGCCATCTCCTTGAGAAAGGCTGCGATATCTGGAGGAGGTTGTAAATCGAGCGCTTGTTCAACCGTGCGAGCGACCCACGCCTGGCCTCGTGACAGGAGGTCAATCTGACCCTGGAGGTCCTCAATCCGGAGGACTTTTTGCGCGAAATCTCCGATTGCCGTAGACGGCCTTCCACCGTGCAACCGGATGAGTCCCTCCAGGATAGACACGTCGCTGACTTCAACTTCGGTGAAGCTGGTAAATAAGGATTTGAGGCCCGACTCGGCGGTTGTCTGGCTTAACGTATCAAGGAGCGCATGCCCCGCACGTTCCGCTTCCAACAGTCGATTCAGGATACTTTCGAGCGCTGTTTCCATATGCTGTCGTCCCTCTCACTATAACAAAAAAGAGGAGAGGAGAAGGCACCCGGCCGTAAGGACGTATACCCGCCCCGGAAGACGCTGGCAGAACGGTAGCGGCGCATGATACGTTCTCTGTCCTGGTGGTGATTTGCGAGGCAGGGTATACGGGACGACGAGAGAGGGAAAGCGTATGCAAAAACTGGTAGGGTTCACCCTCACTGCGGGCCTCCTTTTCATCATGGCGTGCGGTTCGACGAAGACTCCCACGCTCTCGGTGCCGTTTCTGAGTGCCAAGCCTGCGACCGACTCACCAGTTCGGGCCAAGCGCATGGAATTTGCTCGCTTTGAGCTGGATTGGGATGGGATGAAGCCGATCGGGAGTCGTCCCAAGCAGGAAGTGAGAGCAACATTATTGGCCAGCATCGAGAGCGACTGCCCCAATTATCAGGTGGTCAATGAGGGAGAAAATTCCGAGGAGAATACGGGCCAAGCGCAAGACGGCGTTCAGCAGAACGCCAAAATAGTCAGGAATTACTACTGGATTCGCTACCGTTGCGGAGAGTAAACGAGACACACGAACAAAACAACATAAGGAGGTGTGCTATGGCATCTATACTCGAAGAAAAGGACGCGATTCACGAGACGATCGCAAACTATTGCTATCATTTTGATGGTGGTGAGTTTAACCAGTGGGTCGATTTGTTCACTGAGGATGGCGTCTTTGACGGTGGAGAGGTCGCCGGTGTGCATACGGGCAAAGAGGCACTGCGGGCTTTTGTTGATACCGTTCCCGGTCGGATGGCGATGAAAGACGGTGCGCCCATGCTCAAGCATTGTGTGATGAACGAAATCATCAAAGTCGATGGAGAGCAGGCGACCGCGAAGAGCTATATCGTCGTGGTCCGCTCCAAAGGCGAGAGTGCGTTAGTCAACGGTATTGCCGGTCGTTATGAGGACCGGCTTGTCAAACAAGGCGATCGCTGGCTTTTCGCACACCGCACAGTGCATTTCGACCTGATGGGCGACATGCAGTAAGCCAAAGCGTGTGAAGGGATCCAGGCGGGGTGCAGTTCAGCGGCCTCGCCTGGTACAATTTTCATGACCTCTGACCACTATCGGGAGAAAGGCTATGCGCGCTGTCTTCTTAATGATGAAAGTGGAACCGGGCACCCTGGCCGAGGTCGCGGATCGGGTGACCGATTTGGAAAGCTTCTCTGAGGCGTATTCCATCTCGGGAGCCTATGATCTGCTGGTCAAGTTATACGTCGATGACTTTGAGGACCTGTCACATTTGGTGACTGAGCAGATCCAGAAGATCCCGCACGTGCGGGAAACGTTCACCATCCTGACCTTTCACGCCTTTAAATAGGGCCTGTCCTGAGCCTGGTCGAAGGGCGACGGATCAGATCACCGCGTCCTTGCGAAGCTGCTCGATCTCTGCCTCATCCACCCCCAGCTCTCTCAAAATTTCGTCCGTATGCTGACCTCTCTCCGCGGTCGGCGTGCGAATGCTGGCTGGGGTCCGACTCAGCGTTACCGGCAGACCAAGAATCTGGATGGGCCCAAGTACTGGGTGCTCAATCGCATGCGCGAGCCCAAGGTGCCGGACCTGTTCATTGTCAAAAACCTTATCAATAGACAGAATGGGACCGCACGGAATGCCAGCCGCGTTCAACGTATCAATCCATTCGTCCACGGTCCTGTCTTTGAGTTTCTCTTCAAGAATGGGGGTCAGCGCGTCCCGGTTTTTCGAGCGCCTGCCCGGAGAGGAAAACCGTTCGTCTTCGGCCAGTGTGGTATCACCCAGCACCTCACACAGCCGCTTCCACATATGGTTGGTGGTGGCAATATTGATGTGACCATCCTTGACCTTGAAAGTGCCAGTGGGAATCACGGTTGGATGATTATTGCCGGCCTGGGGCGGTACTTCTTTGCCCATGAGCCAGCGCGTGGCCTGAAAGTCAAGCATAGTAACCATGGCTTCCAGCAGTGAGGTATGGACCCACTGGCCTTCTCCTGACCGTTCGCGTTCGAGCAGGGCAACGAAAATACCCTGAGCGGCCAGCAGCCCGGCACTCAGGTCAGCTACTGGAATCCCGGCGCGGACCGGGCCGCCTCCAGGCTGCCCGGTAATGCTCATCAGCCCTCCCATTCCCTGGGCAACCTGATCGTAGCCGGGGCGATCTTTGTAGGGCCCGGTCTGTCCAAAGCCCGATATGCTGGCGTATACGAGGCGCGGGTTCAGCGGCCGGAGCGATTCGTAGTCAATACCGAGACGGTTTTTGACATTCGGCCGATAATTTTCCACCAACACGTCTGATTTTTTGACGAGCTGTTCCAGAATCCGCTTGCCGCGCTCGTCCTTCAGATTAAGCACCATGCAGCGTTTATTGCGGTGCAGGTTTTGGAAGTCGAAGCCGTGCCGACCCCATTCGCCATCGTCTTGGGGCTGCTCGATTTTTATCACCTGAGCGCCCATATCGGCCAACTGGCGCACACAGGTCGGTCCGGCACGGGCTCGGGTCAGGTCAATCACGCGGATGTGGGACAATGGCATGGAGAACCTCCTTTTCAAACCAGAAGTTCTTCGATTAGCCCGGCGATGTGCTGTGAATCCAAGCCGCCGTCCGGGTTGTCGTACGTTTCAATCAAGGTACCTTCTGGGCCGCCTCCGTCTTCATAGGGAAGTATACCGGCAGTGATGTAGTCCTTCCGCTTATGCTCCCAGCGAGCTCGGTATCCTGGATTACCGAGCATTCCTAGGTGTTCCCAATAGAACGTCACCCCACTCGCAGGGTCTGCGATTGTGAAATCTGGATAGCGCGTTTTTCCATCAGGGAGGACAAGCCGATCTTCATATGAGTAGTCGATACCGCGGGCGTAGAGTTTGTCGGCGATGACTAGTTCAGATTTGGATCTAACGAGACCTCCGCGCTCGGTGCGGTGAATCAGGCTTTCTTCAAGAAACCGTGTTTCGTTTGTCTCCTGTGCGACGATGACCTCTCGTGGTCGAGGATTCACAAATAGATTCGTCATGCGCCGGACAATTTCGGAGTACTCCTCGCCGGCATATCGGCGGAAGTCCGCGAGCGGTCCTTGGTGAAGAATGACCAAACGATCACGATGCCTCGTTAGCGCCGTGTATAGCATCTCACGAGAAAGGAGCCAGCAGGGATTCGGCAGGACCACGAAGGTCATTCTGAACTCGCTCCCCTGAGTCTTGTGTACTGTCAATGCATAGGCCAGTTCGAGCGGGTTCATCGCTTCATCGCCAAACTCTCTCTTGCTAAATCTGTACTTGGTACCAAGTTGTCCAGAAAATTCGACCTCCAACTTCCAGGGGAGCCCCTTGAATTTTTTGTGTTTGTATTGACCGACGACGATGCCGATGTCGCCGTTAGCAATGTACGCTTCACCTTCTTCAACTCTCGGGTATACGTCACGACGGCGCTGGTTGACAATGTTGATCACCTTATCGCCGTATAAGAGCCCTTGTCGGCCGAAAGGCTGGGGGACTTTTCTGCCCCATCCCTCCATCTCTGCGACTTCGCGCCATTGTACACGAAACTGCTCTTGGATAGCTCGGTTGAGGGCCTCTACACCCTCAAGGCCGGCTCTAATGGGTGACAGAATTTGCCAATTCTCAACCTTCCGTGCCGCTCCCGATCTGTCTTCGTATTCATTCGAGAAAAACGCTCGGTCAAGGTCTTTGAACCGAGAGCCGCCCAACGATATCTCGAAACCTCGCTCGTCATCAGGTCCTTCTAGACCTAGCCCGGCAACTAACTCTTCGCTCATCTTCCGCTGGAGGTCCTGCGTATCACCCCATTGGACTACTCGAAGACGATCATTGCCTCCGGCTGCAATGGTGTCCCATACTTGGTCGGCATCCGGGTCCAGCGGGCGGCCATTAAAATGAGAGGCGAGCCGTACGTCATCCACACGTTCCACCGCAGTCTGCCGGCGAGGCACTGTGAGTTCAGCGTAGCTTGGTGCACAGCGTGGAAAGGACGCTTCGATGTTTTCCGGCGACAACTTTTTAACGATGTCAACAAACGGCCGACCAGCGCCAATGGGGGGGAGCTGCCTGGGGTCACCTACCAATATATAGCGCTCAACATTCGTACAGGCGTCGAACAGCGCCGCGAGTTGGTCTTCTGTGAGCATAGAGCATTCATCAACGATCACAGTACGAAAGTCATTGCAACGAGGCGCGGCCAGGTTCGGAGAGTAAGCTCCAGTCTCTCCGTTGTAGCGTCCATATCGACTCAGAAACTGCGCCAGCGTACGTCCCGCTCCGCGTTGTTCTGTTTGCTCTTCGAGACGAACGCGCGCCTTTCCGGTCGGTGCTAGTAAGAGAATCCCATTCCGTCGAACATCGGGGAGACCGCAAACCATCTTGAGAAGTGTAGTCTTGCCGGTCCCAGCAGGTCCGATGAGGACAGAAAGCCGGGACCGGCACAATTGTTCAATTGCAGCCGCTTTCTCCGAGCGCGCTTGATTTTCGAGCTCTTCATCGCCTTGCCCAGTCAACATCCCATGCAAGCCCTGGTCTACCAGGCCACGCCAGTCGCAGGATATCTCATGAGGTCTCCCCTTTTGCCTCCTACTGACTTCTCGACGAATGATCTTCCTACAGTTTACCAACCAATCAATCTGGTAAGCTGGATTACCCGTTCCCGTATCCACCCGCTGTACGACCTGATCGAAAGAGGGTTCAGTCGCATCGAGTACATTCTCGCCGAGCGGGCACGGGGGTTGTAGCGCCTGTGCCCGGGCGTTTTGGATAAGCAAGTTTTGAGGCAATACCGTATGTCCCCGCGTCGCAGCTTCTTCCAGTAGTTCCACTACGCGCGCCCGTACCCGGCGCGGGTCGGATGGATCATCGACGCAACTGAGTTCTGGAGCGGGAAATTTCTGACGAACTACCTCGTCAGGAAACAATCCACGGTCAACAGCACCGAATGTGATCGGGGGGGCGCTACGGCGGTCCCGCTCAAAGAAGAGATAGGGGTTAGCCAGAAAATCGTCGTCGCTCGCCTTGATACCCGCATTCTCTCGCTCCGTCTTGTCATATATTCGAAGCGCCTGAGCTTCGTTTATCGCACAGCGACTAAGCAATTCGAGTAAGGCTCGCCGCTTTGTGTCTAGGCGGTTCCACCCCTCACGAAGACGCGGTTTGACAAATTTTCGTATGGATTCCTTAAGACGTTTTGGATCCCGCATTATTTCATCAAGGATTTCCCAGGAGTTAGCATTACCAGATCGCTCTCGTTCCAGTTCAATCTCGTATGCGAGTAAGTTCCCGTGCTGGAAGCCCCACTCGTACCCGAACGCTGAGAGTGCCGAGCCAAGCCCAGGGAAGGCGCCCCGAACCTTCCACAGCCTGTTAAGTTGCGTGTCAATCCAACTCAATACACTTTCCCATGGCCCCTCAATGAATCCCTGTATGCGGTCCAGGGTGGCGGAACAGGCAATGAGCGATGCAACGGCACCATCATGTGTCAGCAGTTCTGAGCCGTAGGAGTAGTGATCGAAGTACTCGTCTGGCGCAAAGGCGACGAATTCTTCGGGATTGGCAATCTCGCCACGCGAGACGGATTCCATGATTTCCTGGTACGGAAAGAGAAACCCATCATTAAAGTCGGTGCGACGGATAGAGTGACCAACATTACGTTCCCATAGGACAGATCGTAGCGGAGGGTTTTTCCTGCTATATTGGTACTCTACCGCCTGTCCGACAGAGAGCACGCGTCCGACGCCAACGATCACACGCCGGGATTGTTCCGAAAGTGGTGTCCGCTTGGCATAAAAAAAGCAAAGCGATTCTTTGGGACGTAACGCCCCGTAAAATGTGTCCAGGATAGCGATCTGGTTGTCGCGAGCCTGCGCCCATGCTGTCTCGAATTTAAGTGTGGGTTCGCGTTCAGGAACCCAGTCGATTTGTAGTTGTTCTGCGAATCCCTGTTCGCCCTCGATATTCTCGCGCAGCATCCAATTGTAAGGGGTACAGGCCGCTGAATAGGGCGGTTGGACATAGCGCGTTGGCACGAAATGGCTGTGGGTGTCTGGACTAGTCTCGGTATAAGGGTGCTGCTTATTGCTGACAAGTTCGAACGGAGCCATAAATGACGCTCGCTCGGCGACGCATGGAGGTAGGCTCTCCTTCGACAACTCGTCTAGCTGCTTTCCAGCATACCGGGCTTCGACATCGTCACGCTTGCCTTCGCCAATGCGTGGCAGGATCAAGCAACTCGTATTTTCCTGCGGGCGCGCACAAACCCTGCCCGCCCAGCCGCTGTCATGCCATGGTACTCGGATGGTGATGTGGTGAGCGGGTAGCAGACGTGCTCCTGAAGCGAGCTTTGGCATCTTTCATCCTCTCTATAACCAGAATGTTGTGGAGTTTTCCAGGGACCAAAGATAAACTTCTTTGGTCTATCTTTGGCTCCTTATTTGACAGTGAATTTGACAGATCAGGAAAACTGTAAACCCAACAAAAATAATGTTTTTTTATCCTTAGGACAAGAAAATCGGATCAATTCTGTCCTTACTTAACACGTTATATGTCAGTCAATTTGACACGAATTTTGCGGGCAGTTTGGTTCTTGCAACGGTGCTTGTCAAGTATCCGCCCAGTGAGAGGAGCCCAGCCTATCCTTTTCGACTGGACAACAATAACTCATGTATGCCATGTAGAGCGACAAGGAGGACAGTATGCCATTACGCAAACCGACCAAAGACGATTTCCACCGTTTGGCTCAGGCCAACCACTTCGAGTTGAGTGCGGAAGAGGCCGAGGCGTATGAGGCCATGCTGCCGGATATGTTTGCCGCGCTGGACGCGCTCGACCAGGCACCCGCAAACCTGCCGGATATTCGCTATCGTGAGCGTGAGCCCGGCAACCGTCCGAGCCGGGAAGACGACCCGCTCAACGCCATAGTCCGGCGCTGTTCAATCAAGGGCGCCTCTTCGGGCAAACTGGCCGGGAAGCGCCTGGGCATTAAGGACAATGTGAGTATTGCCGGTATTCCTATGACGTGTGCCTCTCTGGTGCTGAGCGATTATGTGCCGGATATTGATGCCACTATTATCACCCGCATCCTCAATGCCGGCGGCGAGATTACCGCCATCCTGAATATGGACAATTTTGCCTTCTCGGGTGGCGGTCATACCAGCGCCTATGGCCCGACCCGCAACCAGCATAATCCCGACCATATGGCTGGCGGTTCGTCGGGCGGTTCGGGGGCCGCCCTGTCGTATGATGACATTGACCTGACGATCGGCGGGGACCAGGGGGGCTCCATTCGCATTCCCGCATCCTGGTGTGGCGTCGTGGGGCTCAAGCCGACCCATAGCCTCGTTCCGTACACGGGTATCGTCGGCATCGATAACACCTTCGACCACACCGGTCCGATGGCGGAGACCGTGGCAGACACCGCCCTGCTGCTTGAGGTCATTGCCGGCAAGGACCCACTTGACCCGCGCCAATACGAGGTTCCGGTGCAGCCCTACACGCAAGTCCTGGGTCAGAGCATCCAGGGTCTTCGCTTGGGGGTCGTCAAAGAAGGGTTTGGGACATCCGTGTCACAGCCGGGTGTTGATGCCAAGGTCCACGCCGCCGTCAACGCCTTGCAGGACCTTGGAGCCCAAGCCGAAGAAGTCTCTATTCCGGCCCATCTTGAAGCCGGTGGGATTACCTGGGCCTTAATTGCCGAAGGGATGACGGCTTTGGTGTATGGCAACGGTGTCGGCTACCATTGGAAGGGGTTATACAACGAAAGCCTGATGAACACCTTGGGCAAATCGCTCAAAGCCCAGGCTCAGGACCTGCCCCACCAGGCCAAATTCGTGACCCTGGTCGGGAGCTATCTGAACCAGGCCTATTATGGCCGCTTGTATGCCAAGGCCCAAAATCAACGCCGCGCCCTCCAGGCTGCCTACGATCAGGTTCTCGAACGCTTCGACATCCTTGTGATGCCAACAACGCCAATGACGGCCCACCGCTATATTCCCGATATGGGGCCGCTCGACTCGCTTCAATTCGGCTGGAATATGCTCGGCAACACGGCGCCGTTTGATATGACCGGTCATCCCTCACTCACCGTTCCCTGCGGGAAGATCGATGGTCTGCCGGTTGGCCTTATGCTGACCGGACGGCATTTTGATGACGTCACCCTCTTGCGCGTCGGTCATACCTTTGAGCAGCAGATGCCCTGGCAAGAACGGTAAATTGCTACGATGGGTCAGAGAGCGAGGTAGTCTCCCGGCTACCTCGCTCTTCCCTCGCTTGGTCTTCACTCTGCTTTCCGCGCAGACACCACAAACTGCGGCAAACAAAAACAGTATTCTTCGTTCTTCAGCCGGAAACGAACGTCTTCCCGCCAGGCGTCGGCCTCGGCCTGGGTCACTTTGCCCGAGTCGCAGGCGTACTGGTGCCAGTTATTCTCCAGCATGCGCATGGCGTGCCCTTTGACATCTGGACTGGCGAATATCTTTACCCTGATGTCTTGGAGCTTGGCGAGGGTACACAACCGGCGCAGCTTGCGGCCGATGCGCGGCTCGCGCATGGCTGTCGTTGTGATCGCCGTAAGTACACGATCATGTAAGGCTTCATCACTGACGTCCAGGGCGAGCATTCCCCAGTCACTATCGATGAGCACAATGATTCCACCCGGCTGAGTGACACGCGCAATCTCTTGGACGGTCTGCTGGGCAGAGTCCACGTATTCGAGGACATTTTTACACAAGACCCGGTCAAACGTTCCAGAATCAAAGGGCAGGGGAGGAAAGTCGGCTTGCTGAAAACTCACCTGCGATAGGCCGCTCTCCAGGGCTTTCGCGCCGGCTCGGGCGACAAACTCAGCGTTAATATCAATGCCAACGACCGTCCCTGTAGGACCGGCCCGTCGGCCCAGTTCCAGTGTGGTCGAGCCGGGACCGGAGCCGACATCCAGCACAGACAGACCGGGCTGAAGATCAAGCGGAACAAGCAGCGGCTCCATGCGCGGCTCGTAGCGCAATAAAGACTCATACACCGACAGGCGCGCCGCATCGATCTCGATCCAGTGCTGTTTATAATACGGAGTCGTCATATGCTTTACCTTCTGGCTACCTTCCGGGCGATTTCTTATGGATGGTGGGTACGCCAAGGATCTGCCGCGCTTCCTGCGGCGTGGCTGGTTCGCGTCCATGTGCCCGGGCGACTTCGGTCACCCACGAAACGTAATCAGCGTTGCTGCTCGCCACGGAGCCATCGATACGAGTTGCCCGATCCTCGAAACCCACCCGGACGTGGGCGCCGGTGGTAATCGCCAGGCTGGCAATGGTGAAGACGCTGTCCTCTATACCGTGGGCAATCCAGGTGGCCTGCGGAAAGACCTCTTTGACGCAGTCCGTCATATAGGCATAGCTGCGCGGCGTGCCCGGCATGATCTGAAAGCCAGCACCAAATCGTCCTGAGAACTCAACCAGGAGATAGCGCGGAGCGGGCAGCAGGCCGTCTTCGACAAGCATGGCGACATTGGACAAAAAACCCGTGTCGAGGACGGTCGGCTCAGGTACGATGCCGCGTTCGCGACACACAAGAATGGTCTGGCGAATATCCTCATAGGAGTTCGGCAGCGCCATCGTTTGTCGGGTGCCATGCACCAGCGGCGTATTGATCGCGATACTCCCGGTGTTGAGAGAGATCATATCAACCGGGTCAGGCGTTTCACGCAGATAGCGTAACACCTGATCAATCGACGCGTCCGGCAGGCGCGCGGTGGTGTGATTGATAATAAGACTGGTCTGTTCCCGAATCAGGCGGTCGGCTTCCGCATACCACTCAGGCTCATAGCTGATACCACCATCATTTGTGCGGGCATGGATGTGAACGATAGACGCGCCCGCCTCCGCACAGCGCTGGGCCTCGGCCGCAACTTCTTGGGGTGTCCACGGGACGTTCCGGTTTTGCTCGCGGCCACGCATGCCATTCAGACAGGCTTTGATAACGATCTTGTCCATCTGTAAACCCTCTCCTGTTTTTCGCTGCCCAAGTCTGGCGCGCGCTGTGTTCGTGTCAATCTGGATTACAGTTCAACCGCCGTCGCTCCCTCCGGGCCTCCCCCCTCTTTCTGAGCGAAGGGCTGGCCAACAATGCCCGAGGAGACGATGAATGTGAACGCCTCTTCAACGGTATAATCGACTTCAACAACCTCCTCCGGCGGAACCATAACCAGAAACCCTGAGGTTGGGTTTGGTGTCGTGGGAATAAAGACGGAGAGGAGCTGCGCGGCAGAGGAGAGGCCCAGCGTGTCATCCCGTTCCGTAGCAACCAGCCCCATCACCCACATCCCCTTGCGCGGATATTGGAGGAGGACGACGCGCTGAAAGCTGCCGGATGGCCCCTGAAAAGTCTCCACCATTTGTTTGACTGCACTATAAACACTGCTCACAAGGGGCAGACGCAGGATCAAAGTATTCACGGCGTCCAAGATCTGTCTCCCGATAAAGTTGGTTCCCACCAGACCCAAGAGAAAGATAATCGCCAGGGCTAAGGCAATGTTGGCCACAGGTGTAATCGGCTCCAACCACCGAAAGCCCTCAAGCTGCTGGAGCGGACCAAACAGGGTCCGCATGATCGGCGCACCCGCGCCGCTGAGGAGATCAAACAAAAAGGCGACCAATAAATACGTCGCCACCAGAGGAATAAGAATCAGCAGTCCGGTCAGGAAGGTGTTGCGGACAAAACGCGATGTGGCTCGTTTCCGCTTGACAGCGGTTCCTCCATCCATAGGCAACCCTCTTTCGTCTAAATGGTAGAGTAAGAGTCCGGGGCTTCGCAAGAAAGGGGGAGTGTTCACGACTTTCGTTTGCGGAGAAACGCACTGACGGCGATAATGCTCCAGGTTCCTTCCAGCACCACAAAAGGAAGAAAGTCAATCAGATATGAGGCGTAGCAGGCGGTCCCGGCTCCAATGGCGTTGAGCGCTTGATAGGCTCTGGAATCGGTCTTCATCCAGCCGAAGAGATTCAGGAAAAACGCTCCCAGCAAGAGGCCAACCCCAACGGCGCCGATCCATTCTGCGTTATCAGCAAAAGAGATGTATGTGGGCATAGGTGCCAAGCTCCTTACCACGTGAATCAAGACGTGCCGATGTACGCACAAGCACCGCTCAATATCAAGGGCTAACACGCCTGATGATTATTCATGCAGCGTGAATTTTTCACAGATATGAAACGTCTACTGAAACCAAGAAGAGGAAAGAAGATGAGAGGCCAACGGGTACACAGGATAGGAAAGCAATCAGGGGGGATCAATATTCATACAAGGGATAGAGGGGCAATCAGGGAGGAGCCATACATGAAAACAGCATCTACCGGTACTGACTCACGCGGAATCGATTCCGCTTCTTCTCACGGAACATCGGACCTCGACACGAAGGCGGGGCGTTTTCTCTTTGAGCGAGGGAGGCTGGCGGAGCGGGCAGCTATTGCCCCGGCAGCCGTTTTACCCGAACAGTTTCACAGCTCTCCACATCCGTACTATCATGGTCGCGGAGAAGTTGCGCTCATGCAGTCCGTTCTGGAAGACGCGGTTGAGTGCTTTCAGAAACAGTTCGGGACACCCCGTTTTCGCGAGTATCGTATCGCACGGGAAGCGGAGCAATGGTTTTTTACGGACGACTATCAATGGCCGTTCTCATTTGTGAACATCTGCTCTGTCCTCGGGATTGATCCCGAGTATATTCGGCGTGGCCTCAACAAACAGAAAGCCGAGCGACCGGTCGCAATTCCACGCCGTGCGTTACACCATCCTATTGTCGTCCGGCCACAACTCAGAGAAGCAGCGTAACAAGACCCTTCTTTTCAAACACAAAGAGGCAGTCCCATGTGGACTGCCTCTTTTTTTTATCGACTACGCCTCACCTGGCGCGGTTGCCCGGCGAGCGCAGGCTATGCCGCCTGCAGTTCTTTGTGTTTGAGCAGCTTGCCGACAATCTGGTCAATGACCTGATCCGCCAAGGCTCTGACTTCGTCCTCGGTCTTGGGCTGAATCGGGTGCGCAACCAGAATAGGCTGATACTGACCCATCCCTAGCGCAGAGCACTGGGCATTGGCCGCCCCGATAAATTCCGTGGTGGTAACGTTTGCCGTTGGGATACCGTTTTCTTCAAAGTGGATGACATCGTGCGAACTGCACGAGATGCAGGCCCCTCAATCGCTGAGGGCTTCAATGACGGCATCACACCTTTCACGCAACTCCACCCGAATCGGCTCGGGCGCCGGTCGTGTGACCGTCGGCTTCATGCGCCGCAACACCTCTTTGACACCGTACTGCTCGCGGAGCACCTCCTCTACACGATCGAGGAAAAAGGAACCCTTTGCCTTGCTGATATCGAGTAAGCCAATGGTTGTCCCGGATAGCGAGTCGAGTCGCGGCGCAAAGTCTTTTTGTGAACGTTCGACCGTATCGGTCGGATCGAGTAACATCTCGCCCATAGCGTACCTCCTCTTTACTTTTTTATCTCCTTGGTTGTAATCCGGCTGCCGGCGTCAAACCCGGCCCAGCCTTGGACCGCGGCGGAAAATCGACCGGCCGTGCCACCGGCTACGATAATAACAATGTTCTCCGCTTTAGGGAACTTCGGAAAGAGGGTGTCATCGGTTGGGGGCTCGCGGTCTTTCTTGGGTGTGCGCAGCATGCTGACCCCAACGCCTTCGCCGCCATTGACGCCCGGACGGAGTTCACGCAACGGCCGCCGAATATTTTCGTACAGGAATTGGCGCAGGTCGTTCTTGGACCAGCCGTCTTGGGCAAACGTTTTGGCGTGTTCGGGACCCACCACTAGTACGGAATCGGAGAACAGCGGATAGTTTTTATGATTCCACAGTGCAGCCATGGTCCAGCCGAGTGACAGCGCCAATTGTTCCGCGCTGCGGCTGGCGTGGTCGTTGATCTGCATGGGTGAGTGACCGCCAAAGAGCGTAATCGTGCTCTGGTCGGCGGTATAGCCTTTTTCCACGTGGAGAGGCTCCCACGGGCTGTCTTCTTCATTCTCGCCCACGCAAAATGTGTATTGCGCCGGATGACCCATGGTCGCCTTGGTGATCTCGTGCGGCTTGGCCCCGCCGATGTTGATAATGATCAGCCGCAGCGCCCGGCCTATGGTGGCATTGGCCCGAAAACCGTGGCCAAGGGCGTTATGGCCGCAGTTGACGCCGACCTCATGGCGAATGGGTCCGTTGATAATCGCCATAGGCGTGGCCGAGAAGGTCGTGACGTTGATGCCGTGTATGCAGAATTGCTCTTCGCACATGGCCTCAACCCCAGCCAACACTACCGGGAAATATGAGGGGTGGCAGCCGGCCATGACCGCATTAATCGCAATTTTCTCGACACTGGCCCGACCATAGTTTGGACCGATTTCGCCAATGATTTCCTGGGGGTCACGGTTCGTTGCCGCCAGCATCCGCGTGACACGGTCTTCCGTCGGCGGTACGACGGGCAGGCCATCGGTGACCCCACGCTCGTAGAGCAGTTCAACCGGGTCATCTTGGGCCTGAATGCGATGAGAGTGTAAATCAGCCACTTCTGGCATAACAATTCTCCAGATGGGTTACTATTTTATGGCTTGCGGATTGATCGGCGAGCCGACGGCACCGGTGATTGGCAGGGGTGGAGCCACAAACATACACTCGTAGACGCCGTCGTTGGCGCAATCATCGGCCAGCCCTTCAAGATCAAAGATCTCACCCACCAGCACACCGGCATGGACAATCAAGATCATATGCAGGGGTTGGAAGATCTCCGATGTTTCATTCGGAATAACCTCGGTTCCCCAGGTGTCCGTGGCATAGCCGGCAATTTCTTTTTCACAAATCCAGGCGGCGCAATCCACGCCGAGTCCCGGAGCTGAGCCACCGCTGTATTCACCCCAGCTACCCTCGGCTCGAACCTGGCCGATCTGGCCGGTCCGAATCAGGACAATGTCACCCGTCCCCGCGCTGACCTTGCCCATCTCCGCGGCCCCATCGAGGTCCGCGGGATAAATGGCCTCGCCTGGGTCGAGCCACTGCTTTCCTTTGTAGCGCGGAATATCGAGCAGCACGCCGCGCGTGGCGATTTTATCTTTCGCGTTTTCCATGCCGTTTTTCTTGGCGCCTGTGCTGTTGATTTCACTGGCTTCATAGCCGTTATACATTTTACCCTGGTACAGGATGTGGGCCAGCGCGTCCCACTGTGTGGCGCACTGGAGCGGCATGGTCACGGCGTCGTCCGTGTATTGAAGATTGGGGATATGGTCCTGCGCGCCGACGCTGATATCTCCGCCATCCTGGAGCATGAAGTGGATGGGGTTAAAGCGTCCGAACGAACCGGTCTGAGGGCCCTTGTCATCAAACGGGATGGCCAGGGAGATCACCTTGCCCTGCTTGACCAACTGGGAGGCATCGACAAGTTTCTGCGGGGTAATATAATTCAGGGTACCAATCTGATCGTCGGGTCCCCATTTGCCCCAATTCTTGTATTTCTCGGCTAGTGCCTTGACATCGTCCATCGAGAATTGTTTTGCCATAGTCGTTCTCCTTCCGGCTTTTTTGTCTTTCACATCCCCCGCCCGCCCGTCAACAGTAGAGACAATTCAGCTTGACGGTTTTTGAGGCGCTCAGTATCTTCATTTCTCGACCCTGGAGAAAAGGCGTGCACGAGACTCTTACTATCCAAAGGAGTGTCCAATGAGCAGCGGCGACCAAACAGTGGAAGTGACTCTGCGGCTGTCAAAAGACAGGTATGAGCAGATCCAACAAGCCGCGCGTGTGGAACACCGTCCGGTCGAAGACCTCCTGGGCAGCTTAATCGTCGAAGGGCTGGATAGCCATGCAAGTGCCCGGGAGATACTGGAACAGGTTTCCCAGGACTATCGCGCTCGCTTGGCACGAGAGGGAAAACTGTAGTCTGCCGACGCCGTGAAACAAGAACTCAGCGACCTTCGGGAGCAGACGGCTCGTGACCTCTATCCGGGGTGACGGAGGATAACTTGCACGAGGAAATCGACACCGGGACCGCGATGGGGAAAGAGGCATGGTGAGGTCGGCCAAACAGGTCCCAAACTTGACTGACAGCGTATATACGTGCCTTGCCTCTTACGAGGCGGAATACGAGTGCCCAAAGGAGGGGGAGTAAGATGAATTACAAGAAAAAACGACCGACTTCCCAACGTTCGCACTGCAAACTGTGCAAACGTTGGAAGATCAATGGGTTCCCCACCGATAAGGAAGGGGGGGAGAAGTTCTCGGACCATCGGCGGCGGAAAGCCGCTACCGCAGAAATTGCGGATTATTAAAAAGTTGGAGAGGTAACGGATTTGGGTATGGTACAAGGCACCAAAGGATCGAATGACGGAAGGTGGGGAATTGGGCCGCAATCGAAGAGCGATAACGTTTTCAGGAGGCGAATGAGACGGCATCAGAGTTGGTACAGGGATCGTGTCCTCGGGGTTCCGTACGGAACCGGTCCTTGGCCTCGGTCTAGCACCAAGTTTGGAAACATGCTGACCAAGAAGGCGGCGGACGCTGGATGCAATTTCCTGACGCCTGGAATATCCGATCTGACCAAGAGACGGATTGCTGAAGGGACAGGAAAGGTAGACGCCTTTCGGCTCCTACATAATATGCTGTCGAGTCAGCCCATGTGCTTCAATCTGTTCGGCGAACTCGCGCTTGACCATAATCTTGCGACCAAACTCGCGCGTGCGTTGTGGGGAGAGCACATCGCACGAATTACGGACGTTCGCATTGAGTGGGCGCCGGAGCCCGTCGCCGAGTATTTGGACGATCGCACAGCGTTCGATGCGTTCATCGAGTACGAAATGGAGGACGGACAGGCCGGATTCGTCGGGATCGAAACTAAGCTGAGCGAGCCGTTTTCTCCCCGCCACTACGACAAGCCAGCATATCGACGTTGGATGACAGCGGATGGCCCCTGGCGAGCTGATGCCAGCAGCGAGGTCGCCAAGACAAGGCACAACCAACTCTGGCGAGACCACCTCCTCGCTTGGTCTCTGCTGCGGCATCGCGGCTCGAAATATAAGAAGGGCGGCTTGACAGTCGTGTATCACCCGGAGGACTGCTGTTGCGGGCGGGTGCTTGAGGGGTATCGTGCACTTTTGCGCGACAAGAAGACATTCTCCGCCTTCAGTCTGGACGAAATAGTGTCAGCGTGGAAGCCGCTGGTCAAAGATCCGTCGTGGCTGTCAGATTTCGAGTTACGATATCTGCTGCTCGGAAAAAGCGAAGGAGCCCTGACATGAAACCGCCCACCTGCGACAACCTTCCTCACTGCCCGTCATACCAGGCTTGACCCGGCGGCCAGACTGAACGGCGTTTCCGCCTCAGAGACCATCAGATTGACGCTGGCTCAGGACAGATGTCTTCAAGCCAACATCAAGCGTTCACCCTTGGGCTCCGGTATAGGGTCGCCGTGCTCGCGTGTGGTATCATGCCAGAGCGTCATGGCTTGGTTGATATGCTTGAGTGCGGGGATTCCCGTGTGTCACCGTGAGCCATGCAGCTAGGGAGCTCTGGGACTTCCACCACAATTGCGCGAGCGTATAGTATGCCTCCATGAAGGCTGAGGGAGAGAAGATGAAGTTATTGCTAGGCTCAGGACGCATAACCAGAAGAGCACGGTAGCCGCCAGGCAGATGGCACTGAAGAAGGTGTGGGCGCACCGGTCGTAACGGGTGGCGATGCGGCGTCAGTCCTTCAGGCGGCCGAACATGCGTTCAATGCG
>JAJDZM010000092.1 GCA_022824615.1 Candidatus Binatia bacterium
GTCTTTGATGACGATCTGGAAGCGTTCCAGACCTATGCCGAGGCCATGCCCAATAACTGCATCTTTCTGGTGGACACCTACAACACTCTGGAAGGGGTACGGAAGGCCGCCCAGGTAGGGCAATGGCTGCGGGCTCACGGCCATGAAATGATCGGCATCCGGCTCGATTCGGGCAACCTGGCCCAACTGAGCATCGCAGCCCGGAACATTCTGGACGACGCCGGCTTTCCCGACGCCCGCATTGTCGGCAGCAGTGATCTGGACGAACGCCTGATCACCCAACTCAAGGAGCAGGGCAGCACGATTGATGTGTGGGGGGTGGGGACGAAACTCGTGACTGCGTACGATCAGCCCGCCCTGGGCGGGGTGTATAAGCTGA
The DNA here is from genome assembly GCA_022824615.1 of Candidatus Binatia bacterium. Classification (GTDB taxonomy): domain Bacteria; phylum Desulfobacterota; class Binatia; order Bin18; family Bin18; genus Bin18. The sequence goes on from JAJDZM010000092.1 coordinate 380, forward strand.
CCGCGATCCGCGCTCCGGATGGCTCGTGGCAGGACAGGATCAAGCTATCAGAAGAGACGGTGAAAGTGACCAATCCGGATATTCCCCAAGTCCGCCGTTACCACACACACCAAGGGTTTCTGTGCGACGTGATGTATGGCAAAGAGGCAGACCTCACAGACGGCTGTACCATGGTTGATGTGAGCGATCCGGCTACACGCCGCAGGATTTCGGGAGACACGGCTTTTTCTGATCTGTTGGCACCGGTGTTCCGTCAGGGCAGAGCCGTCTATGACAGTCCGTCCCTGACCCGCATCCGACAGCGTACCCAGGAGCAGCTCGCTAAACTCCCCGGTGAGATCACCCGCTTGAACCGGCCCGGACAGTATCCGGTCGGGCTTGAGGAAACCCTGTACGAACGCAAGGTCCAACTCATCCGGCAGGCGGAAGTCCATTCCGCTTGACGGAACCTGAGCCTGGTAATTTGCAGCCCTCCATGTCATGTTCTCTTGCAGACAGGAGGGAACTATGGAGCTGCAAGATATCCTGTACGAAAAGCGTGGCCCGGCGGCCTGGATCACTCTCAATCGTCCGACCGTGCTGAACGCGCTCTCGCCCGCGCTGGTCCGGAGTCTCAAGCGGGCCTGTACCGACGCGCAAGAGGATGCCCAGGTGCGGGCGGTGGTCTTCACCGGCGCGGGTCGGGGATTTTGTGCCGGCGCCGATATCAGTACCATGGAGCACACACGTCTGGATGATTTTCGGACGTTTCTGCACGAGCTGGCGGCGACCTGGTCGTTGATCCGCACCCTGCCCAAGCCCACCATCGCGGCCATTAACGGCGTGGTCGTTGGCGCGGGCTTCGAGCTGACTCTGGTGTGCGATTTCCGCATTGCCGTAAGCACCGCCCGTATCGGGTCGGCCGAGGTCAATATCAACCAGCCCATGACCAACGGCTCCACGCATATCCTGCCCCGCCTGGTTGGCGAGACCAAGGCCAAGGAACTCGGCATGACGGGGGATATTATCGAGGCTACCGAGGCCGAGCGGATTGGCCTGCTCACCGCCTGTGTGGAACCGGATGCGCTCGAAGAGCGGGTCAACACCCTGGTCGATACCCTGGTCAGCCGCGGGCCGATTGCCATCTCTCAGGTCAAACAGTGCTTTGCCCGCAACCGGGACGTTGACATCGAGACGGCCATCATGGGCGAGAATGAAGCGGCGACCGCGTGCTTTTTATCAGCTGATCAACAAGAAGGCTTGCGCGCCTTTCGTGAAAAACGTGCTCCACGCTGGTCAGGTACATAAAGGCCGGGCAGAGCGCAAAAGGAGGCGGAAGATGAAAATTCGCAATACCTCGCATATTGCCATCGGGGTCAGCGATATGGAGCAATCGCTCACATTTTATCGTGACATCTTGGGGCTGCGGGTCACCCTGGACGATCCGCAGGAGAATCCGGGCGGAGCGTTGGCCAAGCCGCGCCACGGGGTGTATCTGCGTTGGGACGAGGGGCCGGATGCCACTTTTATCGTCCTGTCGGAGAACCAGCCGGTTTCCGGTGGGGCGCTCGGCCTCAATCAGGTTGGTATTCACCATTTTGCTTTTTGGGTGGACGACCTCGAAGCCACGTTTGAAAAAGTTCGGGCCGCCGGGGTGCCGATTGTTATGCCGCCCACAACCTTTGATAGCGTGGCCTATGGCGAAGAGCCGGGCGGACAGGTCCTGACCACGCTCTTCAAAGACCCCGACGGCATCGTGCTGCAACTCGACCAACGGGTGGCGTAAAGGAGGACACATGGCACTGGGACAGAATAAGGTCGAATACGAGGTCATCGAAGGCTGGGAACAACTGCCCGAAGGCTGGTCGTTTGTTGAGGTGGCCGGGGTCGCGACCGACTCGCAGGACCGGGTGTATGCCTTTAACCGGGGTGAGCATCCCATGATCGTGTTTGATCGGGACGGCACGTTTCTGAACGCCTGGGGAGAAGATATCTTTACCAACGCGCACGGCATTTTTATCGGTCCCGATGACACCATCTATTGTGCCGATAACTTCGACCACACGGTCCGTCTCTTCACCCCGGACGGTACGCTCATCAAAACGCTGGGCGAGAAAGACAGGCCCGCGGAGACCGGTTTTCAGGCCTGGACTACGCCGGTCCGACAATCCGCCGGTCCATTTAATATGGTCACCAACGTCGCCCTCTCACCCCAAGGCGATATGTATATCGCCGATGGCTATGGCAACGCGCGGGTGCATAAATTCTCGGCCGCGGGGGAACTCCAGTTCTCCTGGGGGGAGCCCGGCAGTGGCCCCGGACAGTTCAAAATACCTCACGCGATTGCCGTTGACCGGCGCGGACGGGTATATGTCGCCGACCGGGAGAACTCGCGTATCCAGCTTTTTAGCGGGGAAGGCGACTATGTCACCGAGTGGACGCATGTGAATCGGCCGGACGATCTGTATATCGACGAGGACGAAAATCTCTTTGTCGCCGAACTGGGGTTCAAGGTCGCACACATGCCGAATAATATGGGAGCCGCGGTACCGCCGCACGAACCACACGCGTGCGTGACCGTGCTCACACTGGATGGGGAGGTCCGACACCGCTTTGGTGGTCATGGCTTGGAGCCGGGCAATTTCTATGCGCCGCACGGCATCTGGGCCGACTCGCGCGGCGATCTCTACGTCAGCGAAGTGAACTATAGCGCCGGCGGGAGACAGGGCTTGATCCCTCTTGACGGTCATGTGCTGCAAAAATTCGTTCGCCTCCAGAAATGAAAGCAACCCGGAGATAGAGGTATGGTACGCGTTGCGGTTCTGGATGATTATCAGAACGTTGCTCGAAAGATGACCGACTGGGGCGTGCTGCCGGCGGACGTTGAGGTCGCGGTGTTCCGCGACCACCTCACCGACCAGGCCGCCGTGGCCGAGCGGCTCAAGGACTTCGACATCGTCATGGCGATGCGGGAACGGACGCCCTTCCCGCGCACGCTGCTGGAGCAGCTCCCACGGTTGCGATTATTGACCACAACGGGCATGCGCAACGCCGCCATCGATATGCAGGCCGCCGCAGACTGCGAGGTTCTGGTGTGCGGAACCGGGGGTGTCTTGTATCCGACCGCCGAACTCACCTGGGGTCTGATTTTGTCGCTCCTGCGTCATATTCCGGACGAAGACCAAGCCACCCGGGCGGGACGCTGGCAGGTGAGTATGGGGCTGGGGCTGCATGGTCAAACACTCGGGCTGATGGGCCTGGGACGGTTGGGGTCAGAGGTGGCCAGAGTCGGCAACGCCTTTCAGATGGACGTCATTGCCTGGAGTCAAAATCTGACCGCCGAGCGCGCGGCTGAGCGCGGCGCGACCCTGGTCAGTAAAGACGAACTTCTGGCCCGTGCGGACATTCTTTCGATTCATCTGGTTCTGAGCGCGCGGTCGCGGGGTCTCATCGGACACCAGGAACTCAATCGGATGAAGCCCACGGCCTATTTGATTAACACCTCGCGGGGACCGATTGTCGATGAGGCGGCGCTTATCGCGGCCCTCCGTGATGGGACGATCGCAGGCGCAGGCCTGGATGTGTTTGACGAGGAGCCCTTGCCCCTGGATCATCCACTGCGGCGCACGGCAAACACCATCATCACGCCCCATATCGGCTATGTGACGGAGGAAACGTATAGAGTCTTCTTTGCCGAGACGGTCGAGAATATTCAGGCCTTTCTGAAAGGCGCTCCGGTGCGGGTGTTGCATTAAGCTCATGTGGACGGCTGGTCTGCGCGCCCAGGAGGAGGACGTGCGAGTCCCCGCGGATTTTACGCTGCGCTCCGGACCCGTTCACAACGGCTCGCCGCTCTTTACGACACGGAGCGGTCTCTCTTACTCCAGCCGTTGCGCAATCTCGGCGTATGTGTCCAGGAAGGGCAGAATCACCTCGCGGCCTTCGGTCGGAATGCGCACGGCGGTTCTGACGGCTCCCATATCCCGGTAGCGCTCCAGGCGTTGCTCGTCCGGGGTGTCGATGCAGAAGAACGAGATGGGAATGGAGCCTGGGGCACGCCCGGCTTTTTCCATGCGTTCGTTCAGGTCGGCCACGGCGGCCGGCCAGTCGTCAATCAGGGTCTCGATGGGCAGCCAACCGTCGCAGTGATCGGCTACGCGCTGCCGGCCCAGTTTGGAGCTCATGCTGCCCAGAATGATGGGCGGGTGCGGCACGGTCAGCGGCTTGGGGTAGGACCAGACCCGGTCGAAGTTCACGAACTCGCCGTGGTAGGAGGCTTCTTCCTGCGTCCACAGGGCTTTCATGGCCTCGATGTGCTCTTTGAAGACCTGCCAGCGCCTGTTGGGAGGGGTGCCGTGGTTCTGCATTTCTTCCCGAATCCAGCCGGCACCCACGCCGAACAGGAAACGGCCGTTGGAAATACGGTCCAGGGTTGCCACCTGCTTGGCTTGATATAAGGGCTCGTGCTCGATGATCAGCGAGACGCCGGTACCCAACAGGATTTTCTCGGTCACGGCCGCGGCTGCGGCCAGACTTGAGAACGGATCGGACATATGGATGTATTCTTTGGGCAGCGGGCCACCGGCCGGCCAGGGGGTTTCCCGGCTCGCCGGAATATGGGTGTGTTCGGGCACCCACAGGGACTCAAAGCCGCGCTCCTCGCAGGCGACCGCCAATTCCGCCGCCGGCATGGTGTATTCGGTATTAAAACTGAAGATACCAAGTTTCATGCACCTGCTCCTTCCGGGTCAAAGGGTCTCAGACGAATTCGAGCTCCCGGTCCATGGCCGTGGTGGAGCGGTAATAACACGTCTGCCGGGCCTGACCGGTGGCGTCTTTGGTGTGACACACTCCGCCTCTGCGAGGGATGACGCGGTACAGCACGGAATTCTGTTCGCAGTTGACCCGGACGTCGATCAGATCGAGCACATCACCCGAGGTCGCGCCCTTCCGCCATAACTCGTTCCGCGAGGTGGACCATAACACCGCCTGTCGAGTTTTGAACGTCTCCCGGAGTGCCAAGTCATTCGCATAGCCGATAAACAGCACCTCGCCATTCTCGGCGTGTTGCAAAACGACCGGGATGACATCCTGGTCGGTTTCGGCGACCTTGCGCAACTTCTTAAAATCGAGGGTCAGTGCCTTGCCTTCTTCAAGGGTATTCATGCGGGGATACCTCTTCCTAATAGCCTGCGTCTTCGTACGGTCCCAGACCGCGTTTGTAGATCAGGAGTTTTCGCTCGAACGAGCAGACTTCCTGTCCGTCTTGATTGACCGCCCGGGTCCGGACGTGCAGAACGGCCTGAGCCGGACGGGAGCGCGATTCCCGTTTGTCGAGCAGTTCGGACTCGGCATAGATCGTATCGCCGGCTTTGACCGGGGTCGGCAGTTTGACATCGGTCCAGCCGAGGTTGGCCACAACCTTATTGAAGGTTTTCGTTGTCATGGCGGTGACCGCGCTTAACACCAGGGTTTCGCTGATAACGTTTTCGCCGCCATAGACCTGGTGATTATAGACCGCGTCGGCGGTACGGGCGAAGAGGTCGGCAGACCGAAAGGTGTGTTGCCGGTTTTCCTCAGCCGTGAACGTGCGTCCCGGTCGGTGTTCAAAGACCTGGCCGACTTCAAAGTCTTCGAACTCGATGCCCGCAATCTCCATGAACACATGGTCTTCAAGTTTTCGGTGCGAATGAAACTGACTCATGGCGGTTTACCTTCAGTCTAGTAATTGACGCCTGCAAACGGCACCGTGTCACGTTTATACACCAGCAGGTCATAACCCATCACGCACACCAGCTTGCCGTCCTGATTCAGCCCTCGGGTTTCAACCGTGAGCTTGCCGCACGCGGCATCACCCTCAACCTCCTCCTTGGCCATAATCTCGGTCTCGGCGTAGAGCGTGTCTCCGCCAAAGACGGGAGCCGTCATATTGAGCGCAGACCAGCCCAGGATGCGTGTTTTCTTGAAAAACGTCTTCCAGGTCATGCCGATCAGGCGTTGCAGGGTCAGCGTGCTGACGACCAGGGGTTTTTTCCACTCGGTCTTGGAGGCGTAGTGGGCATCAAAGTGGATCATGGCCTGGTTGAGCGTATCAAACGATTCTTCAATATTGTCTTGTTGGGTAATCGTCAAACCGGGCCGATGTTTGAAAATCTGCCCGACCTGGAAGTCTTCAAAGTCGAGTCCGTAGCGTTCTCGAAACCGCTTCTCCCCAACCTGTATATGCGACGCATAGGCAAATTCAGCCATACCAATACACTCCAGTCTTCACACTTTTAGCAGGTTGGTCAGCCTACCAGGAATCGTGTCGCTCGGGTAGGGTCCGCTCTGTCCTGGGCACGATACCCGCGCACCGGGAGAAAGTCGTAGGGGTGGCTACCGACCCCCGTAAAAACGGGGGTCGGCGTGTTTTCGCCGGAATGACGGATTACGGCATAGCGTGGTGTCGGTGCCGAAAGGCGGTAGTCCAAGAGGAAGAAGGGAGGCAGATTATGCGAGGCTCATTCAGCCGACGGAGAGGCACTGCTTCGTGCAGCGTCGACGCTCCACATCCCTGAGCCATGCGCAGAGATAAACAAAAAGGCGAAACAATAGACAACGGCCAGCTCGCCCTGATTCTGAAGCGGGAGGAGCGCATTCATGCCATGTGCCATCCAGTAGGCGGCTGCCATCAGGCCACTACACACAAAGGCCGCCCAACCGGTCATCAACCCGATCATGACCAGAACCCCGCCAACCAACTCGATCGTCCCCGCGACGTAGATGACAAACGCGGGTGCCTCCGGTGGCGGTAGGGGAAAGCCCAACAACTTTTGGGTTCCGTGGAAAAGGAAGGTGAATCCCAAGACGATCCGCATCAGCGCATACGTCTGTCCTCCATACGCCCCCATGAACGAAGCCATAGCTTTCCTCCTTTGGTCTGGACTACCCTCGTCATAGCAAGGTTGGAGGCGAGACTTCAAGCGAATTTTTGGAGCATGGGTGCGTACGCATCCAGAAACGCCCGTACTTGCTCCCGATCTTCGGTCGGAATGCGGACAACGGTCCGGACTGCCCCGTAGTGCTGAAAGCGCTCAAGAATATGCGCCTTTGGTGCGTTGGTACAAAAGCAGGTGATCGGAATGGACTGCGGGTCACGCCCAATGGACTCGGCGTACTCGTACATTTTCGCAATCGAGCCCGGCAGGTCTTCGACCGCGGCCGCAACCGGAATCCAGCCGTCGCACAGATCGACAACGCGTTTGAGCGCAATTTTTGAGCTCAGGCTGCCGAGCAGAATGGGCGGATGCGGCCGTGTCAGCGGCTTGGGATAGGACCAGACGCGATCGAAGTTGACAAACTCGCCGTGATACGAGGCTTCGTCTTGGGTCCATAATGCCTTCATGGCCCCAACGCGTTCGGTCAGGACGGTCCAGCGCCGATTGGGCGGCGTGCCGTGGTTGCGCATTTCTTCTTTATTCCAGCCCGCGCCGATGCCGAACAGAAACCGGCCCTGAGAGAGGCGATCCAGAGAAGCAATTTGCTTTGCCTGAACAATGGGATCGTGCTCGGTCACGAGAGAGATACCCGTCCCCAGCTTGAGCGTCTTGGTCACCGCGGCCGCGGCAGCCAGCCCGATAAACGGATCAGACATATGGATATATTCCTTGGGCAGCGCTCCGCCACCGGGAAATGGGGACTCCCGGCTGGCCGGGATATGCGTATGTTCCGGCAGCCACAGCGACTCATAGCCCCGCTCCTCGCAGGCGACCGCCAGCTCATCGGCGGCCATGGTGTACTCGGTGTTGTAACTAAACACGCCAATATGCATACCAACTCCTTCGCGGTTTCCGCCTTTTAGTACTTGGCCATCACCTTTTCGGCAAAGTCGGTCATCTGCCTGACCGGGTCGTCGTCCATGACCTGAAAGGCAAAATGCGACAGGCCGGCGTCTTCGAGGGCGTGGATGCGCGCAATAACCTCGTCCGGCTGGCCGATGATGGCCACCACGTCGGCCAGTTCCGGCACGATAAATTCCGCCTCGTCCTCACGCGGATAAATGATATGGCCTTCATGGAGGGTAAGATGGCGCGTGTCCGCAGGCAGCCCGGCCGCGTATTTTTTGTAGCGCTCCACCCATTCCGCCACCGCTGGAATGGGCGGCAGCAGAGCGGTACCCCACTCTACCTGGACGTGCAGGAAATTCATGATGAACGGGGCGACCAGGCTCATGATACGCGGCGTCGCGGTTGTCTCACCAGGAGAGAGGACAGCAGTGGGGAAGAAACATTTTGAGGGTACGGCGCCCGGTGATTTGCCGCGCTTGTGGGCCGCGTCGTCGATGATGGTCCGGGCCGACCGCAGCCCGTCCGAGTCTATGCCCCAGGTGATATGGCCGTCCGATTCCGAGCCGCAGTAGGCCAGGGTCTTGGGCCCCAGGGCAGAGATGCTGACCGTCACGGGGTCTTTGAGGTTGATATAACTGCGGTGCGGATGCAGAAAACGGACAGCGTGTTCTTCGCCCTCCTCCCGGAGCGTTCCCGTCTCACCGGCAAGCAGGGTCTGGATCAGACGTACTTCTTTTTTCATGCGCGTGAGGCTGATGGGTCGCAGGCCCATCGTCAGGCGGGCGGTGTTGCCTGTCCCCACCCCTAATTCGACCCGGCCGGGGGCGAGTTGGTTGATGGTCGCGATCGAATGGGCAATGGTTGGGGCCAGGCGCGTCGTCGGCACGGCCACGCCGGTTCCGAGTCGGATCGTGGAGGTCTTATGTGCGGCCAGTGCCATGGTCGCATAGACGTCCGAGTAGATCATCTGCGAATCGTAAAACCAGGCCTGGCTATAGCCCAGCCGCTCGGCCAATTCGATCAGTTCAAAATCGCCAACCCGCGCCGGAAAGGTCACCCCAAAATCCATCAGCTTCTCCTCTTCGAGTAGAATGCCGCATGCATATCGGGACAGCGGGCCGAGGTCCAGCCGTTATTAGTCGCTCAGCCATCAATACGTAAGCTTGATGATGACCGATACTCACGTACCGAATTGTAGTGGCCTAGGAGTATACAACACGACTGGATATAAATGCAGTTGTTCCAAGCATAGGAGACAAAAGATGGCGATAACGCTTAAGCGTCAGATTGACGACGACGAGAAGAAGATTATCCTAAGTCGGCATGGACGGAAGTGCTTTGCAACAGGCCATACTATTCCTGAGTCGGAAACAATACACTTCGACCATATCGTGGCCTTCTCGCGTGGGGGTCCTAGTGAACTCGACAACATTGCGCCTATGTGCGAACAGCATAACAAGGCGAAAGGCACCCTTCCTCTGAAGGACTTCCGTACGAAGCTACATCTGGAGGATTTCTTCCTACGTGGCGACCGACTGACTCTGCAAGACCTGCTTAAGCACCTAAAGGAACGAAGAGATATTGAAGTCTTCGGCCAAGCTGTCAATGTCGAACGATCAGACGGCCAAATCACGATCGAGTCCTCTAGCCACAAATCCTCGCATCCGCTACACACGTGCGAACAGACCGGATGGCAGTATTTCTATGCGACCCTACCGATATCGCTCATCAATAGCGACGATGATGAGGGGCATCAGTTTGGCCTACAACCCCGCTTTCTAATCTTCGATAAGGTTTTTGAACTCTACCGACACTTCCAAATATATCCCGTACTCCAGCCGTCCCTTGGCCGATTCAACGGAACGCAAATACTGCTCTTCGATGGTCAGCACAAGGCGGCTGCGTTGCTTTGGAATGGTCGAAAGGAGATTGACTGCAAGATATACTTGACTCCAGAGGTTCGGTTGCTGAACCAGACGAACATCGCCGCTCACGACAAGTTTGCACAGACACGGTTCTTCTCTTCGGTGATGATTTTGAAGCTAGGCAGTCAATTCGGCAAGGACTTCGAAGAGTACAGACGGAACGAGGACGGGCAATCGAAGAGTGAGAGTGGCTTCCTTCAGTACCTAGAGACGGTTCATGCGGCTGAATTAACTCGCGCAGAGCGTAACAAGCGATTCAGGAGCTACCTCTATAACTCAATCCTCGAAGATGAGAAGAATGAGACTCAACCACTTGTCTCTACAAGCAATAGAAGTTCAGGTAGCCAGCCACTGACTGTTGATATGCTATCCAAGTCTCTGTTTAAGTGTTTCCTGTACACTAAGCCTGTGGATGACGACATGGCTTCTGACGCGTACAAACGAGAGGACGAATTCGATAACAATATTCGACTTCTAAACATGCTGTGGGACTTAGCCCTTACAAACTGGAATCCAAGGGCACCCCGCGATGACACTAGGGCGAATCGACAATTAGCACAGGGTGAGGGAGTAAGCTATAAAGCCCTGCAAGCCCACCGAAGGAGGGAGCATGGCGAAGCGGTATGAATTG
>JAJDZM010000044.1 GCA_022824615.1 Candidatus Binatia bacterium
GGGACACCCAGGAATGAGAGTCCGGCGGCTTCCCAGTCAAGGCTATGCAGGGCTGCCAGGGTCTGGGTAAAACTTTTCGGGAGCGCACCACGCGCGGCCGCCTCGGCATAGAATTTCCTGCCGGCCGAACCCCAGGGGCTCGGACAGATCCCGGCGACTTTTTCCATCACCAGGAACGGTTGGTCGAGAATGCTCGTATCGCTTTCGTACCAGTATGGTTTGGGGGTGGGCAGCGGCGTGGGCGCTAAACTCTGAAGGACCTGAAACTGCACGCCAAGATCGGAGAAGTGTCGCAGCAGCGCATTGCCGGGGTCACGCCGCAGGCATAAACCCTGGGTTTTTGATTTCCCGTTCTCCGTCCAATACGCGTCAAACAGCCAGGTTTCGTGCGACCAGCCGACGGCGACCCGTTCCATTGCTTCGAGGCGCAAGTCCGTGGCGTTCGGCAGCTTGGTCTGAATATACTGACGGATGCGCTCCGCCACGTCTCGATTGTGAGATGGCGTACTCATGCGGCGTACACCATCTCACGGTCAATGCGAACGCGGAGCCGTGCGCGGACGCGACCTATCAGGTCCGCAAAGCGCTCCTCACCCAGCTCGGACCGGGTTGCGTAGAGGGTTTCAATCAGGCCTGACACACTCGCCGTATCGAGGTCTTGGCGGACCGTATGCACGGCGGCCCGTAGCGCAGGGGGTGTATCTTGGGAGACCGTCAAGGGATCGAGTTCTTCGGCGAGTGCTTGCAAATCGCGTTGACTCGCGGCGGCGTGTTGGTCGGCCAGCCGCAACTGGCCGGCGAGTTTCTGCAACACCACCGCTGCCATGAAGGCTTGCGTCTTGGGATAGGCGTCCTCAACCGCCGGGCCGATCTCTTTTTTGAGCGTCCGCGCCAGGCGTTCCAGGAGTTCGTCCGGGGCGAATTTGATGTAGTCCGCCATCAGGCGTTTCCTCCGTTTGCCGACCGCCTCTGTTTGCTGATCAAGAGCTACGCCGCATCCGGGACCAGCGATGAACCGGCCACATGTCCTGGTCCTCACCGTGACCGCCCTCCCCATTGATCTCCCAGCGGACCAGGCTGTTGATATCGATAAACGTGTGACGGTTGATCACGATCCGGCTCAACGGCTCGCCCAGCGCGTGGAGTGTCCGGCCCTCAGTATCGCGGGCCTGGATCTCGACGTGGGTGATCCAGCCATGTTCTCTATCGCGCTCAACCCGACGCTCGCCCTGCGTCAGGGGCAGCGTCCGGCCATCGCGGTGGAGAAAGCCATACGCGACCGGATTCCGGTCGGCCTCCACGTTGGTGACGGCAAGAAATCCGTGCCGGGCTGTGGCCACACCGGTGACATAGGCGGCCTGGCGCGGGCGGTCCTCCCGCCGCCGGCCCCAGGTGCGGTCGCGCACGGCCAGACAGTCAATCGGAATGGTCTCGCCGTGCAGAACGATCTCGCCACTCACGCGCCCGATCTGGTCGAAATGGTGCGAGCGCCCAAAGGTCGAACCCGTGCTGGTCAGCGGCGCGGGCGGCATCACGCCCTCAAAACGCAGCAAGGCCCGCAAACGCGGCTCATCGTTATACCCCAGCGCATAGGACGTGCAGGGTTCGATCACCCGAATCGAAACGCCGGTCGGAAGGGTCACGTCGTCCAGGTTTTGATCGCGCGGCAGCTCAAGGGCGGTATAGTTGGCGGAATAGAGCACTTCCCACGGCAGATAGGCCGAATCGTCCCACACCCAGGCCCCACCCGCAACCGTGCCGATATTCGGCCGGGCCAGGGTGTATAACCAGCCGCCCAGGCGGCGTTCCGGGTGAGAGAACGAAAACCAAGCCGTCTCCGTTGACCACCAGTCTCCGGCCAGTTCGTCGAAGTGAAAGCGGTCGTCTCGGGCAGTAAAGATGCGTTGTTCTGCCATAGAGGTTTCTCTCTTCGGTTACGGGCGCACGGTCGTTATTGGACCGTAAGTGCGCTGGAATGACTCACGATAGTGACGCATTGGTACGCTCGCGTCCGGATTCTGCCCGCCACACTGTCGTCCGGTTGGCTGCCGAAATGATCCGTCCAGGTGCCGAACGCGGTCGCGTTGGGAAAGCGCTCCAGAACAATATAGACGCCTTGATGAGGACTATGGAGTGGCGCGAGCAGCTCATACGTGCCGCCACCGTTGTCTTTGGCATAGGCGGCTACGTCGTCCACAATTTTTGATAACTGTTCCAGGGTGCAGCCCTCCTGGAGCTTGACGGTTACCACATCGTACATGGCGGAGCGGACGGGCAGGGTATGCCCGAGTAGCAGGACGAGTCCGGCCAGGACACCGATTATGGTTTTCATTATCCCCTCCCATGTCAGACCGTGACTTCGGATCGAGCGACAACTGCCCGGCGCGCACTCAGAGCCGGGATGCTTTAGCGCAGTTCGAAGCCTTCGTAGCCCTTAGCCGCCACGTCGGCGAATATCTCACGGTAGAGCGGCACGCCGCCGGCAAATAAGAGGAAGCGGCCACGCACGTTCTCGGGATTGGTACTGCCGAAGAACCACGAATCCTGCATCTCATTGATGAGCAGCCCTTGGGCCGAGTCATAGCAGCGCTGGGTCCAGGCGTCTTCGGCCGCGGCGGTTGTGGTCATGGTCTCGAACCCGTGCTCACGCATATAGCGGATGCAGTCGACAATCCACTCGACGTTGCTCTCGGCACAACGGGTGATATTGCAGAACACCGCCGGGTTGTGTGGCCCCATGATGGCCCACAGGTTCGGGAAACCCGAGAACTGCACGCCCAGGTTGGTGCGTGGCCCGTCGGACCAGTGCTCTTGCAGGCTACGCCCGTGTTGGCCACGGATATCCATACGCAGCAGTTCGCCGGTCACACTATGAAAGCCGGTGGCGTAAATAATCACGTCAAGTTCGTGCAAGGCGCCACCGGTTTCGACTCCGGGGGGAGTGATCTTCGTGATCGGCGTTTCGCGCAGATCAACCAGGCTGACATTGTCACGGTTGAAGGTCTCGTAGTAATTCTTCTCGCCCGGACAGCGCTTGGTGCCGAAGGTGTGCTTCGGGATCAGCTTTTCGGCCAGCACCGGATCGGTGACGCGTTCGCGAATCTTGTTGGCCAGGAACGCGGCGACCTCATCCGCAGCTTGCCGGGACATAAATGAGTCGCTGTAATTGCCCAGCCACAGCGCGAACCCGCCGCGCTCGTACAATTCCTGATAGCGGGCCAGGCGCTCCTCTTTTGGCACGTCCAGCGCGGCGCGCGTGTCCGGTTCGTGAATGAAGCCGGCCCAGGTGCGTTTGCACAGGGCGAAAATCTCGTCCGCGTTCTTTTTGAATTCCCGTTGCTCCGCTGCGGTAATCGGACGATTCCACAGCGGAGTACACCAATTCGCGGTGCGCTGAAAAACCGTCAGCTGTTCACACTCGGGGGCGATGGTCTGAATGATCTGGACACCGGTCGGGCCGGTACCGATGATGCCGACGCGCTTGCCCGTGAAATCGACCGGTTCTTTCGGCCAGCGGGCGCTGTGCAGCGACCGTCCCGCAAAGTCTTCAACGCCCTTATAGTCCGGAAACTGGTGGGCCGACAGCAGCCCGGTAGCGCAGATCACGTAGCGCGCCCGGGCGCGCACACCGTTGTGGGTCGTAATCTCCCAGTGCTTGTCTGTTTCGTCGTAGACGACGGTCGCAACGCGGGCGTTGCACTCGATGTCACGCTTCAGATCGAATTTGTCTGCGACAAAATGCAGATACCGCTCGACTTCCGGTTGGCCCGAGAAGTGCTCGCTCCACTCCCATTCGTCGATCAGTTCCTGGGAGAAGGAGTATTGGTAAGAATAGCTCTCGGAGTCGAAACGGGCGCCTGGGTAGCGATTCCAATACCAGGTGCCGCCGATATCGGTGCCGGCCTCGAACACCCGGGCCGAGAGGCCGAGCTCGCGGAGTTTATACAGTGCATACAGGCCGGACACGCCGGCGCCGATGACGATAGCATCATAGTGCTGAGTCACGATCAGAGCCTCCTGTGGTCAGCGATCAGTTTGCATTGCAGCCAGCGACAGACCTGGGCGGCCCTCTCGTCTGAGCACCCTGCCCAGACTGTTCCCGGCTGAGAGCGGTCATCGCAAGGATGCCACCTAACCAGTTGCTCAGAGACTGTCAAGTAATGGGAAAGGAGATCGGCAAGCAGGTCGGAGAGGCCGATTTCTTGACAGCCTGAGGCGCGGGGCAGTAAAGGAGAACATCACCCACAGGAGGTGCTGTATGGCGACGGAAAGTCTGGGTCCGGTTGTAGATGCCGACGGGCACGTGCTGGAGCCACTCGATACCTGGCAGAAGTATATCGACCCTCAATACCGAGACCGGGCCGTGCGCCTCGAACATGACGACAACGGCTGGGAAGTCCTCATGTTCGACAACAAGCCCCTGAACGTTATTCGCGGCGCGCTGGGCGCGCTGGGTGGGGTGGGCTCGGACCCCGAAGAGGCCGAAGCCTTTTTCACACCGGGCCAGCGTACCTATGCCGATGGCTGCCCGCCGGGCAGCTATGACCCGGTCCCGCGGCTCAGGGTCATGGACAGTGAGGGCATTGATATCTCCCTCCTCTACCCCACCGTCGGCATCGCTTGGGAGGGCTGGGTCG
>JAJDZM010000013.1 GCA_022824615.1 Candidatus Binatia bacterium
TTCTGCATCGCTCGGCGAAGGCAGCCGCGGTCTGTTTGAGCCCATTCATGGCACGGCGCCGGACATTGCAGGGCAGGACAAGGCCAACCCGTTGGCCATGATTTTGTCCACTGCGCTCATGTTGCGTCTCTCCTTTGGCCAGGACGAGGCCGCCCTGGCGATTGAAGAAGCGGTCGATCAGGTGCTGGGAAATGGTTACCGCACGCCGGATATTGCTCAGCCTGAGTGCCGCGTGGTTGGCTGCCAGGAAATGGGGCGGCTTGTTCGAGACAAGCTGGGCGGGGAAGGCTGAAAGGGAGAGGCGGTCGGGCCAGATTGACAATCTGGGCTTCAGAAGCGCCCGGCCGCAAGATATATGGGGGTGGGTGTGAGCCGGTCCAATCACATGGACCTAACAATCAGCCACGCCGTTCCACCGACCATCGCAAAAGCCAAGACGCCACCAATGATCGCAATCGTCTCGTAGCTCATGGTGCTTCCTCCAGTGCTGTGATAAGGGCGTTGATTCTTCTATGAGCAAGGACAATCAAAGTCATAAATATCCCCCCAAGCACTAGCCCGCTACCAAATAAGACTATCTTCACATTATTGTCCAGGGCAAGGGCAAGACCAACAAGCCCACTGGCATTAAGAAGCGTACCAGCCCATAGGAGACGTACCCAGTCCAGATAGTAGCGAATTCGCTCTTTTGTTCCCTCAACTGAAATAATCTTTCTCCTTTCCCTATTCCCTGTTTATACCCGATTTTTCATACTCTCAAATCTGTTTTCGGAGAGTGAGACAGGGGGAAGGGGCAGTCCGCTACTTACACAGCAGGTCGTACCAGTGGAACGCTACGACTACCAGCGCATGGGTAATATGTCCCTGGCGGATGAGGTCAGGAATACCGGCGAGTGGAGCTAGCGTTACTTCGGTTTCCTCGGTCGTGTCAAAGTTCGGCTCGAAACGTTTTTCGACATTACGGGCCAGAAAGCTGTGACAGCGGTTGCCCTGAATGGCCGGGTTGGGGTGGATCGCGCCCAGCGGAATAATATCCTTAGAGTCGTAGCCGGTCTCTTCTTGCATTTCCCGCCGGGCAGCGTGCAGTGCTGAAGGGTCTTCCTGGTCTACCATGCCGCCCGGAATTTCGAGCGTAAAGTCTTCCGTCCCGTGCCGGTATTGCCGGATCAGCACAACGTGGTCATCTGCTGTCACGGGAATGATATTGACCCAGTCGCCGCTGTCGAGCACGAAGAAGTCGTGTTCCTTGTTGGTCCGGGGCGAACGGGAACGGTTCCTTTGCAGAGAAAAGATGCGACACGAATAGACGGTTTCAGAGTCGAGCCGCTGCCAGGGCTTGATCTTGCCAGGGTTTATTTTATTTGAGGACGAGTCGGACATAACGCCACGCTAAAACAGCCGCCGGTATTCAATAGCCGGGCAACGATCCATGACCACGGTCAGCCCCGCCGCCTGCGCCCGCTGGGCTGCCGTAGGGTCAATGACGCCTAATTGCAGCCATAGTATGGACGCGCCTGTGGTGATCGCCTCCTCAGCGATCTGGCCGACGAACTGCGAGCGCCGGAACACGTCAACCATCTCTATGCGAGTCGGCACCTCTCGCAGACTCGGAAAACACGGCTCGCCCAGCACTTCCTGGCAGTGCGGGTTCACCGGGATTATGGTGTGGCCCTTGGCTTTGAGCAGAGCTGCGATCTGATGGCTGTCGCGGCTCGGGTCAGGCGAGCAGCCGACAACGGCAATCGTCCGCGGAGTTGCCAGAATATCTCGAATCGTAGCGTCGGCCGGATTGGTAAAACCGGCCCAGGATGACGAATGTGACATGGCGGTCATGCGGCTCGTTGCAGGAGGTCGTCAAACGAATGCTCAAGACAGCGTTTGATTTCGACCATGCGCGCCCGAAAGGCTTCCTCCCCCTGCATGGCCGGGTCCTCAATGTCTCCCTGCTCGTCGGCAAACTCCTTGAGCGTAAAGGCCGCTTTGCCGTCTGCTTCGGGATAGGCATCGAGCATGGATTTCTGCTCATTCGTCATCGTCAGAATGAGGTCGGCGTCAGCAATAAGCTCTCGATGCCGTTTGAGGTCGGTTGAGACAAACTCGTCGCGTTTAATCTGAATTCCGTGCTCCTGTAAGATGAAGTAGGCGTCGAGGGACGCGATCATGCCGTCCCTGGCGTAAATGGCTATGCCACCGGAGCGAACGTCAATATGCCGAACCTCACGATCTACCAACATCTTTTCCAAGAGGACGTGAGCCATCACGCTCCGGCTGGTATTCGCGTGACACACAATAAGAATGTTATAGGAGGATGGATGGCTCACAAAAATGTCCGGGTTCTGAACAGCCTGGGGTGAAAAAGGGAGGCGAAGGGAAAGGCCACCCCTTCGTCTCCGGTATGTCTGGTGTCAACGACTCAGTCCTGTTTGAGGGATTTGAAGACTGATCCCAGGTCTTCTTTGGCAGTGTTCCCCTTGGCCAACTCGACCTTGAGCTGCTCGCCCAACTCGGCCGCGTCCCAGGGTGCCCCTTTTTTCTTGACGGTTCCGACCGAGTGCCAGCCCTGCATCAGCCACACACATCCGCCGCCGACACGAAAGACTTCACCGTGGACATCTGCCGCATCTTCGCTCGCCAACCAAGTGACCAGGGGCGCAATATGACCGGGGTCAAAATAGTCATGCGCGCCTTCTTCTTCCGGTCCCGCCATCAAACCAGCGGTTTGCGGCGTCGCATCCACGGTCATCCGCGTGCGCGCGAGCGGGGCGATAGCATTACCGGTAACCCCATATTTCTGCATCTCTCGGTCAACGATGATGGCCATGGTGGCCAGCGCCGCCTTTGCCGGACCATAGTTCGGTTGGCCGGGACTGCCGAGCAGACCGGCGTCCGAAGAGGTGTTAATCACGCGGCCATTCAAAAGATTGCCCTGTTTATGCTGCTCGCGCCAGTATTCGCAGGCGTGGCGGGCACAGTTGAAAGAACCTTTCAAGTGGACGTTCAGGACCGCGTCCCACTCGTCTTCAGACATATTGAAGATCATCCGGTCACGCAGGATGCCGGCGTTGTTGACGAGAATGTTGAGCTTGCCAAAGGAATCGAGTGCACATTCGACAATACGTTTGGCACCCGCGAAGTCAGTGACACTCTCAAAATTCGCCACGGCTTCCCCACCCGCAGCCTTAATTTCATCAACCACCTGTTGGGCCGGGCTGTCATCCGAGCCGGTGCCATCGAAGCTGCCACCCAGGTCGTTGACCACAACCTTGGCTCCATTTTTTGCGAGGAGCAAGGCTTCTTCACGTCCGATTCCACGTCCGGCTCCTGTCACAATAGCGACTCTTCCATCGAGCAGCATAGATTCTTCTCCTTGTTTAGTTGGTCTTATTTTCTCAGTAAACCAGAGCGTTTACGCCACCCTTGTCTGCCTGAGACACTTGGCTTTGTCAAGGAGTCGAGGCGTCCGACAAAAGAAAAAGCCCTGGAGGACCGAGTCTTCCAGGGCTTTTGAGGCAAGGCCGAATTTTCTGCGTTATGCGTCGTAATACAGCGCAAATTCGTAGGGGTGGGGCCGCAGGCGGAGTTCGTCAATCTCCTGGGTCCGTTTGTATTCGACCCAGGTCTCTACCACATCCTGGGTAAATACATCGCCTTTCAACAGGAAATCATAATCTTTTTCCAAGGCGTCCAGTGCCTCCGGCAGTGAGCCGGGCACGGATGGGACATGGGCCAACTCCTCGGGGGTCAGGGCATAGATGTCTTTATCCAGAGGATCGCCCGGATTCAGTTTCCGCTCAACCCCGTCGAGACCAGCCATCAGCATCGCTGAAAAGGCCAGATAGCCATTGCTGGTTGCATCCGGGAAGCGGACCTCAATGCGCTTCGCCTTGGGACTCATGGAATACATGGGAATACGTACTGCTGCTGAACGGTTGCGGGAAGAGTAGGCCAGGTTAACCGGCGCTTCAAATCCCGGAACCAGGCGACGATAGGAGTTGGCCGTTGGAGCGGCAAAGGCGCAAATGGCCGGTGCGTGGGCCAAGACACCGGCAATATAGTGCATGGCAAATTCGCTCATGCCGCCATAGCCATCACCGGCGAAGAGCGGATTGCCGTCCTTCCAGACCGACTGGTGGGTATGCATGCCCGAGCCATTATCACCAAAGACCGGCTTGGGCATAAAAGTCGCGGTCTTCCCATGCTTCTTGGCCACGTTCTTGACAATATATTTATACCACTGCAGGGCATCGGCCATTTGAACCAGAGGCAGGAAGCGCAGGTCGATCTCCGCCTGGCCCGCGGTAGCGACCTCGTGATGGTGCTTCTCAACCCGAATCCCCACCTGCTCCATCATCTGAACCATCTCAGTGCGGACGTCTTGATACGAGTCAAGAGGCGATACCGGGAAGTAGCCTTCTTTGTGCCGGGGCTTATACCCGAGATTGGGACCTTCTTCCCTACCGGAGTTCCAGACTCCTTCAATCGAGTTGACGTGATAGTAGCCTTCGTACGCATTCTGGTCGAAACGGACTTCGTCAAGAATGAAGAATTCCGGCTCAGGCCCGAAATACGCCACTTCGCCGAACCCGCCGGACTGGACGTAGGCTTCGGCCTTCTTGGCGATGCCACGCGGGTCACGCGAGTAGGACTCCCGCGTGATCGGATCCACGATATTGCAGAGCAGGCTGAGCGTCGGGCGTTCGTAGAACGGGTCCATGACGGCCGTGCTGGGATCGGGTATGACCAGCATGTCCGAGGCGTTAATCGGCTGCCAGCCACGAATCGAAGAGCCGTCAAAGCCCGACCCGTCTTCGAACAGGTCTTCGTTATATTCACTCAGCGGTATGGTGAAATGTTGCCAGGTGCCGATCAGGTCCATGAACTTGAGGTCGACTAACTCAGCGCCTTTCTCCTTTGCCAGAGCGATAGCTTCTTGTGGCGTCATAGTGATTCTTTTCCTCCTTACACTAGCAATGATGTTCCGTGCAGATGCTTGCGGTCGGCATTACAATGCGTCTTCCCCGCGTTCACCTGTCCGTATACGAATGACTTCTTCAACTGAATTCACGAAAATTTTGCCGTCTCCGATGCGTCCCGTTTTTGCCGCCTCCTGAATGGTCTCGACGACAGTGGCGACCTGCTCCTCTCTGACGATGATTTCCAGCTTGACCTTGGGGAGGAAGTCAACCACGTATTCGGCACCCCGGTAGAGTTCGGTATGCCCCTTTTGGCGACCAAAACCCTTGACCTCGCTCACGGTGAGCCCGGATAAGCCGACCGCATTCAGGCTCTCTTTCACCTCGTCCAGCTTGAACGGCTTAATAATCGCTTCGACCTTTTTCATCGTGCCCATATGACTACCCTCTCTGGCCCTGTCTAAAATAAAATATGCGCCATGTAAAGCGGACAGGCGTACTGCGGAGGGTATAATCCGCCTTACGGCACTCCCATAGATATGAGCAAGACAAATGCCAGTCTGTACAGACCTCAGGAGCGGGAAATTCCTTAAGAAACAGCACAGATACAGGCGACTCATGCTGCCTAGTTCCCAGGCAGCGCACTTTTTTTAGGCAGAGGGGGCTGATTTTCCTACTCGAAACTTTTGCTCTTCACCTTTCAGCAGGCGCCCGATATTTTCGTGATGGCGGACAATAATCAGCCCGGCGACCACGGTGCCCGCAAGAAGAACGGGACGCGGATAGGCAAAAAAGAAGATGAAGCAGGGGGTGAGTGCTGCCGCCACGAGAGACGCAAGCGAGACAATGCGGAACACCGCAAACACCAGGACAAAACCGAGCAGTGCCGTCAGGATGGCGGTTGGCGCGAGACCCAGAAAAACCCCCAGCCCGGTGGCAACCCCCTTGCCACCCGCAAAACGGAGGAAGACAGAAAAAAGGTGGCCCAGGGTTGCCATCACGGCAGCGCTGGCCTGAACAACCTCGCCCAGTCCCAGCCAGCGGACAATGAGAACGGGGAGGAGCCCTTTGAGGATATCTCCCATGAGGGTCAGGATGCCGGCCCTTTTCCCCGCCGTACGGGCAACATTCGTTGCCCCTATATTCCCGCTCCCCGCCTCCTGGACCGCGATCCCCTGTCGCTTGGCGATGAGCGCGCCAGTTGGAATAGAGCCACACAGATAGGCCGCAACACTGGAAAGGATCAGAACGCCCAGGTCGAGGTCTGAGAGCATGATATCCGAGCCTACCTCACCCACCGGTATCACTGGCGGATATGTCCGGGTTCCTGGAAAGCGAGAGAGCAATGGTCGGGGTGACTGGATTTGAACCAGCGACCCCACGGTCCCGAACCGTGTGCTCTACCAGGCTGAGCCACACCCCGACACGTCGCACTATTCGCTTCCTAATAACTCGGGCCGGGTTGCAGGGTCAAGTAGGGGACTGGGGTCCGGCGTGGTGTTGTCCATCCGCCCGACTCCTATTCCAGGGGACACGACCAGAATTCTCCGAGCTGTTGAAAGCCGTTATCCCTGAAAAAGGCGGGGGTAAGCTGCAGTGCTGACTGGCCCGAACACGGCAGCCAGACAACGCTGGGACAGGCCCGTTTCTTGGCCCGCTCCTTTGCGACATTGAGCAGTGCTTGCCCGACCTGCGCCGGCGCAGAAGGTAAGACCGCGATATCGACAATTGCCTGCCAACTGGAGCGGCGGAGACGACGAATATAACTGACGAGGATCATCCCCTGGAGCACACTGCCATGCTGGGCAACGTAGAAGTCGAGCGCTGGGTCCCGAGCGAGCCGTCGCCAGTGACGAACTTCCGCTTTGTGCCACTCCTCGTCAGAGGTGTCCGGGAAGAGCACAGTCTGGCAGGCGGCGAGGTCGGTTCGTTTTCCGCGACGGATAGTGAGCATGGCTTGTCTCCTACCACATATTGACATAAGCCAGGAATACCAGTCGCTCACAGTCTGCAGGTGGGTGATCGTCCGGTAAAGAAAAGGCTCAAATTGAAGGTTCCATGCCCTCGGCTCCCATCCCCCTCACAATTGACAGGCTGTCCTACGGCTCGGCGGGTGTCGGCCGGGTGAACGGCAAAGACGGCGGGAAAGTCGTCTTTGTCCCGCAGACGGCCCCTGGGGACCGAGTGGACGTTATCCTGACCGAAGAAAAAAAACGGTACGCACACGGCCAACTTATCGCTGTACGGCAACCCGCTCCGACCCGGCGGATGCCGCCGTGTCGCTATGTGCCGCGCTGCGGTGGCTGCCCGTGGCAACATGTGACCTACGCGGAACAACTCAGGGCCAAGGAAGCGCTCGTCCGAGAGCATATGCGGCGTATTGGAGGGGTGGAGGACCCGCCTGTACTCCCGATTCTTCCCAGTCCGCAAGAGTGGCGCTATCGCCATCGTATCCGCCTGCGGACCGAACCGCCCGCCCGGCTCGGCTTTTATCAGTCTCAGTCGCACGAGTTGGTTGAACTCGGAGACTGTCTCATTGCCGGGGAGAACTGTGCCACGCATTTGGCGCCCGCCCGCGCCTGGCTGACCCGGTTGCGGACCACGGTGCGACGCATCGAGCTGATCACGAGCGACCCTCTCCGGGCGGCGACCGGCGGAGTGGTTCTGAGCGGGAATGCGCAAGAGCGTTTTCAGGCCGATGATGAGGAAGCATGCGCGGCCTTTGTCGCTGAGCACGACGAGGTTGCCGGGTTGATCCTCTTTGGCCGCGGCTGGCGTCGCGTGTGGGGTGAGACCCGGATTGTACTGGACCTGGGCGTTGACGACCTGGTTCTGGAGGTCAAGCGGGGCGGGTTTACGCAGGTCAATCCTGCGGGCAACCGAGTGCTGATCACCGCCCTTCTCCAGTTGGCCGATTTTAATAAATCACAGAAAGTGATCGAATGTTATGCAGGTGCGGGCAATCTGAGCCTGCCGATCGCCCGGCGGGTCAACGCACTCATCGGTATCGAACAGGACTCGTATGCGCTTGCCGACGCCCGTGAGAACGTTGCCCGGACGGGGCTGGACAATGTGACTTTCGTTCACGCTTCGGCCCGGACCGGGCTGCACACACTCGTTCAGCGCGAGGAAGAGGCGGATGTCCTGGTATTGGACCCGCCTCGGGCAGGGGCTGCCGATAGCCTTGACGATATCTCCCGACTGAAGACTCACAAGGTGGTCTACGTCTCGTGCGATCCCACGACACTCGCCCGTGATCTACGCCGTCTGGGCCAATGGGGATACCGGGTTGAGAGCCTTCAGCCTGTCGATCTTTTCCCCCATACCTACCACGTTGAAACAATCGCAGTTGCTGTATTGACTTGATGAAAACAGCCTCCTATGCTTTCTCCAACATCCCCGTACCGCACCTGGAAAAGCGCTTCGGTGGAGATAGAAGATGCCATCAAACACACAAGAAAAACCACACTCTTCAAAAGTCACGCTGATTCCTGCCAAAGGAGTCTCACAGACCATTAATTACTTGCTTGAAGATCGCGATGAGCTCGAATGGTTGGTGGCGATCGGACGCAATAAGCGCGGTGAGATTTTCTTTTATGATACCGGCGGCGATATCATCGAAGACCTCGGCAGCCTGGACTATCTCAAACAACGCCTGCTGCGCGCTCACTTCGGTGACGAGTGGGAATAACGGCTGAGTGCGGAACCCCCCCAGCCCCCGACGGCTTAATGGGAGTAATGGATCAGTCGATCACCTCGTCTTCAATCGGCTGACCGGCCAGAATCCGGTCGCCCTCTATGGTGAGCGGCACACGGACTAAAAATTTTCCGCACGGAGGACCAAAAATACATTCTCCCGTATCCGGCTCAAAAGCCGCTCCATGCGTTGCGCACAGGATATAGCGGCCGTCTTCGGTCAAGAATTGGTTCTCGATCCAGTCCATGGTCATGGGCACGTGGGCACAGCGGTTGATGTACGCAAAGTACTGACCGTCGTAGTTCACCACAAAACACTCGGTTTCTCGGCCCTCGACTGACAATAGAAACTTTTTGGTCTTTCCCGGCTCGATCTCTCCCAACTGGGCGATAGTGACTGAAGGGGGCGTCTCAGACGGTGGCACTCCGACCTCCTGTAGTATCCGCGTACGTTTCAACATAGTCTAGCATCGAGACATGAAGAGAGAAATCGGCCCACGCACGGTACCATGAAAAGCGAGAAAATCTGGAGCCATATCTGCTGTATACTCGGCGCTGGTAGTGTGTTGACCGTCAGCTTCAGTTGGGCTGACGAAGGCGTCTCTGTGCCTCCGCTTGACGCCGGTCTCATGGTCTTGCTGCATCCCGTGTGTGTGCATTTTGCCATTGCCCTGATTGTCTTTGGCGTGCTCCTTGACTGCGGCGGAAGCCTTGGCGGGAGGCGAGACTGGCAGCAGGCGGGCAAAATCGGTTTTTGTGTTGGTGTTGGTGCGGTGGGCCTGGCTGTCCTGAGTGGCTGGATCGAGCAACAACTGCCCCAGCCCAGCAGTGTTTTTGATCCCCAAGTCACGGAGCTACTTTTCTACCACGAATATGGTGGATATGTACTGCTCGGATTTTTTATCATCCTGCTTGTAGCACGGCTGCAAATTCGCGGGCAGTTGCCACTCCTGTATATCATCCTGGCCGGAGTGGGATTGGCCGGTTTGACGCTCCAGGGGTATTGGGGCGGGGAAATGGTCTATCGCTACGGGGCTGGTGTACGGGCGGTTCAGGTGCTGAGTGAAACTGTTGACCCCATACCGGGCATGTCGATACCTGAGTAAGGGGCTAAGGCCCGACTAGTCCCGATTGTGCAAGGTCGTACCACTAAGGTTGCGAGAAGTGCCTGCCGAGCCGCCAGACCAAGTGTGAAAGGTTGTATCGCCAAGGTTTTGGGAGGCGCCTATCGAGCCGTCAGACCAATTATGGAAGGTGGTCCCACCAAGGCTACGAGAAACGCCGGCTGAGCCGTCAGACCAATTATGGAAGGTGGTCCCACCAAGGTTTTGAGAACTCCCTACCGAGCCATCAGACCAGTTATGAAAGGTAGTATTCCCAAAGTTTTGTGAAGCGCCTACCGAGCCGTCAGACCAAGTGTGGAAGGTGGTCCCACCAAGGTTACGAGAAACGCCTGTCGAGCCGTCAGAGCATGAGTGGAAGGTCGTTTCCCCGATGTTCTGGGAACTACAGGCGGCCTCACTATCTCCGTACAGACCGAAGCCGATAAAGAAAGCAAGCGCCAATGCGGTCGACAGGCGTCTTATCATTGATGTTTTCTTAAGAGGCTATTCGGCCGTTTCTTCGGCCTTAAAGCCGGCTTCGGTGTGGGTACCGTCGCAGAACGGCTTGTTTGCCGATTGACCGCAGCGGCACAGATAAATGGCGTCGTCCTCAACCGTATACGGGTTACGCTTCTGGTCCGTGAGCGTGACTGCGCCTTTGACCTCGTACGGCCCGTTCTTGAGCACTCGAATCTTTACCTCGTCCATATCATTTCCTCCCTCTGGAATATGACTTTCCCTTTGCCTGAACGGGGCAGATTATCGCACACTGCTATGGGCGTGGCAATGCGACACGGACTTCAGTCCGCCTCATCGGGTGATTCGTCCGGCCCTGGTGGCGGCAGGGGCTCCCTGGGCAGGGCGAAGGGGGTCAGGTCCAGCGAGGGCTGGTCCGTTGTGATCAGTTCGTAAATCAACTTGCCGGTAATAGGGGCCAGGACAATGCCGTTGCGATGGTGACCGGTGGCCAGGACAACGTTGTCGATGCCGGGCGCCCGGCACAGAATGGGCCGACGCGTCGGTGAATAAGGCCGTAATCCGGCCCAAAACCGGCTGAGCGGGGCCTTGCTTATCCCTGGCACGAGCGCTTCTGAGCGGTCAATAAAAGCCTGAACTGTATCCAGCGTGACGTCTTTGGTATGACCGACATACTCGACACTTGAGCCCATAATAACCTCGCCGTTTTTGCGTGGGACCAGATAGTGTTCGTCGCACGAGATCACGTGGTTGAGCTGAGTGGCGCGAACGGCCAACATTTGACCTTTGGCCGGCTCAACGGGAATTGCGACACCAAACAGTTCCCCGACCTGACGCGACCAAGAGCCCGTGGCAATCACCACCGTCCCGGCTTCAACCCACTCATCACCAATACGAACAGAGTGGACGTGTCCCCCTGTCCGGCGAACCTCGGTTACCGTTGTGCCGGTTCTCAGTTGGGCGCCACATTTTTCCGCAGTTAGTGCCCAGGCCTCCGCCAGTTTGCCGTTATGCAGATGATGATCACCCGAAAAATGAACGGCCCCGCGCAGAGCTGGGTTCAGGGCCGGCTCGGCCTGCCGGAGCGCCTCGGCTGACAGCCAGGTGACGGGATGGCCCTGTTCTTGTCTGAGCTCATACAGTTTGCGGTATTTTTTTTCGTCGGCGTCGTTACGGATGAGACAGAGGACTCCGACGGTCTGATGTTCAATGTCAATGCCGGTTGCCTGCTGAATCTCCTGAATCAGTGAGGGATAGAGCGCCTGGCTGGCCTTCTTGAGCTGATACATCGGGCCGCGCTTCGAACGCCCGCTGGAAACGGCCAAAATCCCGGCCGCAGCAGCAGACGCCTCCTGGCCCGGCTGTTGTTTATCGACCAGGATGGTCTTGTATTGGTGTCGGGCAAAGGTGTGGGCAACGGAGCTGCCGATCACGCCCGCCCCAAGAACGACGACATCTGCGCTTGTCATGGCCCGCCATTGTAATGATCACCAGCGGAAAAGAAAGAGCAACCGACGGGTCTAGGGTTTACTCCTGCAGAAAGGCCGGGGCGTGTCCATTCAACAGACTGCCGAGCTCTGCGGCCGGAAAACGCAGCCCGAGATAAAACGACCCAAAAAGCCCATACACCGCGCTGGCCTCGTCAAAGCGCATCTCATAGACCAGTTTTTTGAACACCAGAGGATCGTCGGCAAAAAGGTCCACACCCCATTCCCAGTCGTCGAAGCCAATTGAGCCCGAAATGATCTGGGTCACCTGCCCGGCATAGCGACGGCCGATCATGCCGTGCTCGCGCATCATCTGCTGCCGGACGGTAATGGAAAGCTGATACCAGTTTTTCTCTTCGCCGCGCTTTTTGTCCATCGGGTAAAAGCTGAGATAGCGGCGGGCCGGAATGGACGGCCAGATTCGACTGGCCATGGCTTCGCGTTTTTGAGCCAGCTCTTTCTCTACGGCTGCGCGCCATTCGGCCGTGTCCGGCTGGAGGCCCTGTTCGGCCAGGCTGCGGTACAGATGGATCGAGGCTTCATATAGTCCGAGTTCGACCACCGAGACATACGAGGTCGTGGGCTCAAGAAAATCGCTCAGCCCGAGCCTTGCGACCTGCAACTCCGCCTCATTCACCGCATCAAATGTGCGCCGAAAATGGATAAGCATGAGATCGCCCTTATGACCCAAGAGGGAAAAGAGGCCGGTTTGTGCGGAGCCTTCCGCTTCCATTGCGGTGAAGGTTTGTACTGCGTCGTCCAGAATCTCGTTTTGGGCCCTGGCGGATACGGCCCGCCAGTCCGCCCAGCGCACGCGAAACATCTGGTGGAGTATGGCCGAGCCTTCAAGGGCGAGCGGTACGGGGGGGATGGCTGCGGGACGCGCTTCCATTTTTTTACAACTCCCTGAAAAATTTACCGCCGGATAAACGGCGCTGCGGCCTGGGTTGTTGTGTTGGCGATAAAGGGGCCACGCCGAATCGAATGACCGAGAGGCCTGCGACTGATGGACGGCCCGGACGGACGAATCGAGTGGCCGAGAGGATTACGGGTGATGGACGGTTTGGAAGGGCGAATTGAGGGATTGCGGCGCTGAATCGTATGCGGCGGACGGTAAACCTGCCGCTCTCTGCGCGCTTGACGGGGGAAGCGACGGAGCCTCCTATACGGACGATAAGGTCGCAGGGCGTGCGCGACCACTGGCGTTTCAACATAATAAGGTTCTCGGACAACTTCGATAATGCGCGGCGGTTGTTCGACAATGACAACGTCCGGCTCTGCCTGGACTACGGGGTCGGGGGGCGGTGATGGCGGAATAAAGTCAATGGCAGCCTGGCGGATAATCGCTTCGGCTCCATCAGCGGAAAGCGCTAGGCGCTGGGCGGCTGCCGCACGCCGAACTGCGGCTACCAGTTGGTCTACGCTGTCCGGGTCAAGGGCGCGGCTCACCTGCCAACCTCCTGCGGGCTGGATGCCGGCCCCGTTCAGGGGGCCTAATGCATCGACGCTCCTGTCTTTGATCAGGCCAAAATCCACAGCAATTTTTTGGGCAAAGGCTCCCTGGCTACGTGCGGAATACTCGCGGCTCGGGGTGATAGGGGCTGGTGATGCTTCAACATCCGAAGAGGAAGAACGATAGATTCGAACTTGCTCCCGATACGTTTCAGGAATCTCCACGCTTTCATCCACAATGTGAATAACTCCCCTCGCATCGGTCCAACGATAGAGGTCGGCCCTTGCCTCAGCCGGGTACCAAAGACCGCTCAGATAGAGGAAGCCAACGAAATACATCGGCCAAAGAAATGGACGTGACCGCATAGCCTGCCATTATAGTCGAGTGAAACCAGAAACCAAGCCGCTCTTGACCCAGGGCAAGGCACACTACACAGTGAGACAGAGAACACCAGGCAGTATGCCTGAGCACGGATGTGCATATGGACGAACTCATTCAAAAGGCCGATATCCTCCTGGAAGCCCTGCCGTTTATTCGTCGTTTTTCCGGCAAGACCATTGTTATTAAATACGGCGGACATGCCATGCAGGACGAAGACCTCAAGCAGCATTTTGCCGAGGACATCGTCCTGCTCAAATACGTGGGTATGAAGCCGGTTGTCGTCCATGGTGGTGGTCCGCAGATTGGGCAGTTGCTTACGCGCCTGGACATTCCCTCTCACTTTGTACGCGGCATGCGCGTGACCGATGCCCCGACCATGGAAGTGGTCGAGATGGTGCTCAACCGGGTCAATAAGGAGATCGTGACCCTCATCAATCAACAGGGAAACCCCGCGGTTGGAGTTACCGGCAAAGACGGCGAACTCGTCGTGGCGCGGCAAATGCTCGTGGATGAGGAAGAAAATGGGCGGGTCGTGCAGCGCGATATTGGTTATGTAGGAGAAATTGTTGGCGTGAATCCACGCGTGATTCATGCCCTGACCGCTCAGGACTTTATTCCGGTGATCGCCCCGATCGGCATTGGCCTGGATGGTGAAACGTATAATATCAACGCCGACCTGGTTGCCGGGAAAATCGCCGAGGCCCTCCAAGCCGAAAAGTTTATTTTACTGACCGATGTCGCGGGGATTCAGGATAAGGACGATAAGCTCCTACCGACACTGACCGCGGCTGAGGCTGAGGCCCTTATCGCCGAGGGCGTCATTCACGCCGGGATGATCCCCAAGGTCGAGTGCTGTATTGCCGCGCTGCACGGCGGGGCGCAAAAGGCGCATATTCTTGATGGACGCGTGCGTCACGCCATCCTGCTGGAGATTCTGACGAGAACCGGTATCGGGACCGAAGTGGTCCGACACACGGTGTAACGCTTTTCCTCGCGCTCTTGGCAAAAATAGGGTGCAGGTGTATAGGGGTGAACTTCCGCCAGAATCGCGAGAGGCACAGACGCACGGTGACTGTAAAAGCGTAGTTTTTCTGACAAAGCAGCCAGGGGGAAAAGTATATGAACAGCCAGGAAATCATTGACCTGAATAATCAATATCTGTGTTCCACCTATGCCCGTTTTCCGGTTGCCTTTGTCCGGGGTGAAGGCTGTCGCCTGTGGGACGCAGAGGGGAAGTCCTACCTGGATTTTTTCGCAAGCCTGGCAGTGATGAACCTGGGGCA
>JAJDZM010000285.1 GCA_022824615.1 Candidatus Binatia bacterium
TTGCAATTGACGCATCCAAGCAGAAAATTTGACCACTCCAACTCGAGATTGCATGCTTCTGATCGAGGAACGACATGCTCCACGTGAAGGTCGCCGGGACGTTCGCAATAGCTGCAATACTCGCCAACTCTGTCGATCAGCGGTCCCTTCGCATAGCCATACCTGGGAAACGATATTCGGCTGCCATCGTCTTTTTCCGGCCATGGGCCACGGTCCACGGATCGCATTGCGTGCTTGGCCCTGGACTATTCAGCGGTCGAACGATGTAGCTTCAGGAAGGCGGCGTAGGCTGGATTGTCCGAAAAGCGCACCTCGGTCCGGTCCAGTTCGGCCTTTGCCCTTACGACGTCGGGGTGGTCGTCGCACAACTGGTCGAGTAGCTCGTAATAGCGCTTCGCGGCAGCTTCCATCTCCAGGAAGAACTTGCTCCGCTGGGGGGTATCCACGCCCATGGTTTCTTCCGCTACGTCCTCGATGCTGTACGGTTCCGCACGCTCCTCGAGAGCGCCTCCATCGCTGAGATTGACCAAACCCTGTCCATCGAGGGACTGAACGATGAACGGCGAGTGCGTCGTTGCGACGAACTGCAGGTTCGGAAAGAGCGAGGTCAGATTGCGTATGACAACGCGCTGCCAATTCGGATGCAGGTGCAGGTCCAGCTCATCGATCAACGCGACACCTTCCGTCTCCTTGGGCGCGTCCCCGGTCAGATGCGGGTTCAACTGGACGCATCGCATGGCGATGTCCGCGGCGAGCGCGGCCATGGTCCTCTGCCCGTCGCTCAGGTAACCGAACGGATAGCGTTCTCTACCGCTGAAATCGAGAGCGATATCGTCAAGGTCGAAGTCGTATAGTGCTCGTTCGACACCTTCCACGCAGCCGACAATAGCCGAGTAAACCGCATTGAGGCTCCCGAGGGACTTCCCTTCGTGAACCGCAATGAGCGCCATCTTCTTGATCCAGCGGCGCAGCAATTCAGACGACACGGCTGGCTCAAGGCAGCCGCGATAGGCCTCAAGGCGGGACAGTTTTCCCAACGGCTTGCGTACCACGGAGCGCACTTGCTTGGTTGTTCTCGGCTCGATCCACAGACGCCCGGTGCCGTATGAAACAATGAGCGGCAAATTCGTTCGCGAATTGTCTTCTCGAAAGTGGTTGTCAACGCAGCGTACAAGTTGCCGAGCCCCGACGCGGTTCGTTCGTCCCGAGAGCGACGACAATTTTCGATTCCAGGAAACATCCGAGCCATGTACGCGTCCATTGCAGTGGACTTCGCAGGGGGTGACCGGTTCAAACGTGGAGAATTCACCGTTTCGGCGAACCTCCCTGCGCACGTATTCCCGCTTTATCGAAGGTGCCGGGGACGCGGGAATACCGAGCAGATATGAACCTACGCCAATTCGGAGCGCGTCCAGAATCGCAGTTTTTCCGGTGGCATTATCGCCCACCAGCAGCGTGAATCGTCGATGAAACTCGAACGTCGCCTCGTCGAATTTCTTGAAGTTCAAGACCTTGAGCCTATCGATGCGCATCGAATGTGCCGCCTCGGCGATGTCGCTCAGGAGAAGTTTGTCATCATGCGGCAGAATACACGAAATCGCCAGCTTCACGTAGCCGAATCGAAGCGCCTGCTGCGCCCCCAGCGGCAAGGCGAGCAGGCCGAGCGAAACGGTTGACAGGTGAGCAAAGTCAGACCACGTCCCGCCGCGGTTCAGCTCAGGTAGCCCGGCAGCGGCAGCAGCCGGAATGCGGCCTGGACGAGAATCAGCACCAGCAGGGGGGACAGGTCGAGGCCCGCGATGGTGGGGATCAGACGCCGCGCCGGGCGCAGGATCGGTTCGTTCAGATCGGCCAGCACGACCGCGATGGGATGACGGGTGCGCGGGCCTACCCAACTCAGGATGACATAGACGAGGATGCTGACCGAGTAGAACCAGAGCGCAAGGCTGATGAGGCGGAAGAGAACCAGCAATGGAAGCGGCGCCAAAGTGCCGGACGGAACGCCGCCGATGCGCAGCAGCAGCCAGGTGAGGATGCCTTCCAGCAGGACCAGTACCGCCACGGTGGGGACGTCCATGCTGCGCGATGTCGGGATGAAGCGCGACGCCGTGCGTACCAGCGGGTTGGTGATCTGCACGATGGCCTGGGTGAAGGGGTTATAGAAGTCCGCCCGCACCCATTGCAGGAGAAATCGCAGCAGGAAGGCCAGAAGGTAGAGGTCGCCAAGCGCCTTGACCAGGTAAAAGAGTGAGCTACGCATTGCCAGCGGGGTACGTCAGGTTCGTTGGATCGTTGCAGAAAGTGTCAGGCGCGCCGTTTTCCGACGCAAAGATAGCATGGGCCTGTGCCCCTGTTCTTCATTTTCGGGCCTTGGCGGGCGGTCGGGGACCGAAAATGGCGGTGCCGATACGCACGATGGTGCTGCCGGCGGTCACCGCTTGTTCCAGGTCCGCGGACATGCCCATGGACAGCGTGTCCATGGGGATGCCCTGGACATCCAATCGGTCCCGCAGGATGCGAAGTTCGGCGAAGAACCGGGCGGGGTCGGCGGCGGCCGGCGGTATGGTCATGAGTCCCCGCAGCCTCAACCGGGGAAATCGGCCCATCTGCCGGGCGAGATCTTCCACCTCTTCCGGTTCGACACCGCCCTTGCCCGGCTCGCCGGGCTGGTTGACCTGAATGCACACGTTCAGCGGTGGTGCGCCGTACGGGCGTTGATCGTTGAGCCGCCTGGCGATGCGGATGCGGTCCAGGGTATGGACCCACTGGAAGCGCTCGGCCACTTCGCGGCTCTTGTTGGCCTGAAGTTGGCCGATGAAGTGCCAGTCAATGGGCAGTGACGCAAGCGCCGCGATCTTGACGCGGGCCTCCTGCACGTAATTTTCCCCGAAACTGGACTGTCCGGCCTGAAATGCCGCTTCAATGGCGGCTGTGGGCTGTCGTTTACTTACAGCCAGTATCCGGATTTCATCCGCGCCCCGGCCGACGTCGCGAAGCGCCGCCTGCACACGGGTGCGAACATTTTCGAGGCGCTGTGCGACCTGGGACGCACCTGACGGGAGATTTTTCGATTCAACACTCATCTCAAACTGCCGGGCCTGCCCCGGAGGCTCTGCCGCGCGATACCCTGCCGGCTGATCCATCGTCGGCCGATTCGCCGCCGGCCGAGGCCATCGCGCATCTGCTCGCCTTCGCGGTCGGGAGCGATGCTTCGGACCTGCATCTGTCGGCGAACCTGGCGCCGAGAATCCGCGTTCACGGCGACGTCAGGGCAGCCGATATGGAACCCCTGTCCCATGAGCGGATACAGAGTATGGTGCACGCGGTCATGAACGACAATCAGCGGCAGCAGTTCGCGGAGCATCTCGAAGCCGATTTCTCCTTCGAGTCGCCGGGGCTGGCGCGGTTTCGGGTCAACGCGTTCGTTCAGCGCCGCGGCTGCGCGGCGGTGTTTCGGACAATCCCGTCGGCGGTCCCGTCGCTGGATGATCTGGCGGCCCCGGCTGTATTCCGGGACATCGCCGCGGCCCGCCGCGGGCTGGTTCTGGTCACGGGTCCCACGGGATCCGGCAAGTCGACCACGTTGGCGGCCATGGTGGATTACATCAACACCCACTCGCCGGACCACATCATCACGATAGAGGACCCTATCGAGTTCGTTCACGAGAGCAAGCGTTCGCTGGTCAACCAGCGCGAAGTCCATCAGCACACGCGGGGGTTTGCCGCGGCGCTGCGGTCGGCACTGCGCGAAGACCCGGACGTTCTGCTCATCGGCGAACTGCGCGACCTGGAAACCATCCGGCTGGCTCTGACCGCCGCCGAAACGGGCCACCTGGTACTGGCCACGCTGCATACCAGTTCCGCAGCCAAGACGGTGGATCGAATCGTGGAGGTTTTTCCGGGGTCGGAGAAAGCCATGGTCCGTGGAATGCTCGCCGAATCGCTGCGGGCCGTGATCGCGCAAACGCTGCTCAGGCGCTGCGGCGGGGGTCGCGTTGCCGCCCATGAAGTCATGATCGCTACGCCCGCCATCCGCAATCTCATCCGCGAAGGCAAGGTCGCGCAGATGTACTCGGCCATCCAGACCGGAAAGTCCCACGGCATGTGGACGCTGGAGCAGTCCGTCCGCGAGTTGCTCGACAAGGGCCTAATCACGGTCGACACGGCAAAAACCAGGGGTGGGACCTGACCAGCATGGCACTTGGTTCGACTTCCGCAGCCCAATGAGATAATGGACGCAAGTGATTGATACAAATAATAGGTCGGCACAACAATATCCCGAACAGGAAGGGGCAGGACGGTCGAGTAGGCCGATATTCTGGGTACCGGCTGCACTGACACCGACAATGGTGGACGATCTCCACGAAATTGGCTTCACGCATGCACGGTGCCCTCGGTACCACGAAGGGGCGCGCGTCCATTGGAGTGAGTCGAAGGCGTTGCCTCAACGCTGCTGATTTGATAATGTTTAACAATGTTACAACCTTAATAAAGGCGGTAAAATGTCAAACTTCGCGACGTTGGCCGAAGCGTCCACGTACCTGGGCGTAAGCAAGGGAACTCTGAGAAATTGGGACAAGGCAGGGAAGTTGAAAGCTATCCGGCATCCTGTTAATGACTATAGATTGTACTCACTGTCAGACCTAAGGAAACTACGAGCCCAGCTGTCTTTATTCGAAGATTCAAGTCAGATAACAGACGAAAAGAGTACTAGTTCTACGCTCACTCTTCGCGAAGTGCGCAAGATTCTGTCCCGCTTACACAATGCAATGCGAGATACTGATGCGAACAGTAGCTTGATTGCTCGATTCGATGAATTGTCAAAACTACTTAGCTTGGCGCTATATGCGAGTGAGCACCGCCACACTCGTCAGGTACTCAACGCCATAAGTGAACCTCGGTCTACATACGCATCTAATGTCCGAGAAGCCTATCGCGCGTTTTGTAGAGACGTACCGTTTGAACATCCGCCTATTTTTGAAGAATTGCACTGCAGTGATACCGCGATCTTCGAATGCGGAAAAATTCTATCTCTCGTAAGTTTCAAGAATGCGCAAGTCGATGTAAAGGGTTTGGCATACGAGGAAATGATACGACGTACGTTTGACAAGACCGACAACCAACAGTTCTTTACACCAAGTCAGATAGTCTCCTTCATGACAGAGTTCTATGGAGATTTCATAACCGGCGACATTTGTGATCCTGCATCAGGGACTGGTGGGTTTCTTGTTGAAGTAGCGAAATCTGGCAGACAATACTCGTCATTGACGGGCTTTGAAATAGATGAACGGCTAAGTTGGGTCACTGGCCTAAATGTTTACCTGCATGGTGGCCGTAATGTTCGCTCCATCCATCTCGATAATGGGGGCACGCTAGGCCGAGGTGCCGAAGAGTACTTTTCGGCATTTGATTTAATTCTTACAAATCCACCGTTTGGTAGCGACTATTCCGACCGTGATGAATTGGCTCGGTATACGCTGGGCAAGAACAAAGCTTCTCGCCGCCGCGGAATCTTATTTGTTGAACGATGCTCTCAGCTTCTAAAGCCAGATGGGAGGATGGGCATCATTATTGATGAAGGAGTACTGAATCTTCCCCACGCTGTGGATGTAAGAAGATACTTGCTTCGACATTTTTCTATCGACGCCATTGTGTCTCTACCTGAGACGGCTTTTATGCCATATGCAAACGTCAACGCTTCTATTCTTTTCCTCCAAAAGAGGAAGACCCCGGATAAGCAGTCTGTCTTTTTTGGTCGAGCGGGAAAGGTGGGTCGAAAAACTAATGGCGACAACGATTTGCTTTTTCAGGCAGATGGTAGTGTAAAATTAAACAGTGATTTGCCCGAGATCCTGGACGCATGGTCAACGAGAACAAATTCTGAGAATAGGCAGGACGCACGATTTTATCGCACTAACATACTCAAACACTTTGACGGAAGTCGTGATTCTCTCCGATTGGATTTTCGCTTCCATCACCCGAGCCGCGATCATAGCATTGGCAAACTTGAATCGTCTATTTGGCCGTTGCACTTTCTGAGCGACCTATGCGAGGAGCGGAATATCTCCGTGATTCCTTCGAAGGAACTGGCTGACGCAATAATTCTCTACACGGGGTTGGCACATATCCAATCACGATGCGGTGTTGCACA
Source organism: Candidatus Binatia bacterium (assembly GCA_022824615.1). GTDB lineage: Bacteria > Desulfobacterota > Binatia > Bin18 > Bin18 > Bin18. The sequence goes on from JAJDZM010000285.1 coordinate 6,152, forward strand.
TCAGGAGCCCACCCTAGCAAATTCCCTCAAGAGCGCTGTCAAGCAGTACGAACCTCAAGATATTGTCTTTGCGCGGATGCGTCCAAACCTAAGGAAGGTCGCACTAATGGATTTTTCGGAAGGCGGCTATGTGTCCCCCGAGTGTGTTGTACTTGCGGTTCGGCGCAATGGCAGCGGTACGTGGCTCATCGACCCGCTGGTTCTGAGCGTCGTCTTAAGGTCTGACCTCGTATTTGGACAAATTACCCACCTTGTTGCTGGAATAGGACGGCCAAGACTAAATGTTCGGGATCTACGGAGCGTCCGTATTCCTGTTCCCCCGCTGGACAGGCAGAGAGAAATCCGAGCAGCGTACGAAAAGGCTATAGAGACATCCAAGACTTTGAGGACACAAGCAATCCGTTTCGAGCGCGATGCCAAAAAAGCCGAGAATTTAGCGGTCGCGTCCCTTGCGATCAGGCTCGCTGGCAATGGAGTCGAGTGATGAAATCTACCGAACTGAGAGAGTTTCTTTCCGGATCGGTCGGTCCGCTTGAAACTCTACGCTGGCTTCAACAACAGTTTCTTCCGCTAATTGTGAACAAGTTGAATCATAGAGATTCTAGAAAGCGGCTCGCGCTCTATGGGAATGATCGCATTCCGGAGAATGAACGCAACCTAACGGATTTTCGAAATAGAATTAGCTTAGTTATCGAATATGAATTCGCGAGGATGATAACGTTGACCTTACGGGAGGACAAAATCAGCGACCTATTCTGCGCCTATGTTGTCGCCAATCGCTTCCCCGATTTGGAGATAAGAAATAACGACGGACGACTCGGACTTCGTTTTGAAGTAAAGTGCTTGCAAAGCATCGCTGAGGAAAAGTCAGCAAACTTTTCCACATTGAGAAAGGACATACAGCCATCCACCGACTTTATTGTTGTTTTTTTGTGGGATTGGTTGACGGACATATCTCGAACACGATGGGATCGTGCGCCCAATGTGCTCGATGCATATGTGTTCAACGCATCAACTCTGGCAACGTTGCGCGATTGGTATTGGCTAAACAGACCCCCGCCTAATCTAGGAAAAGGATATCAAGGGTTTGATGTTCGCTTTGCCGTTAATTGTACTGAAGGTGAGTTCAACGAAGAAGAGGGCAATTTTGGTAAACTTCTTCGGTTGTGGAAGAGAGACTTTTCATACAAACCAACGGGTAACGGGGTACTCGAACAAACTGAAAGTGACTATAATGATTTTAAAGCCACAGTTATCAATAGAGGATTCGAAACGTTAGCGCATCAATTTTTGCCCATGTTGTCAGGAGTGTCGGCAGTATCCAAAATTAAGGATGGACAACAATGGGAAGGATTCAAATCCAGTAAGATGGGATTTCTGCTTGCATCGTCGCTTAGCAACTCAGGAAGGGTGAAAAAGAAAAAGTTGCAAAGGATTATGAACGATAGTGATTTACAAGAGGTATGGGTGCTTCGAGACATGTATCAATGGCGTCACTATAGACTATTAGAGAATGGAATTGAATTAATCGATAAGGGCAATAAACCAAAGGAAATAAAAGTCACTGCGAGTCGTCCCGTAGATTAATTTCATTTTGGCAAATTTCATAAGATTGAGCACTAAACGCTCGTCCAGCGCAGTGGTTTATCAATAAGACTA
>JAJDZM010000264.1 GCA_022824615.1 Candidatus Binatia bacterium
TCTGCGCCGGCAGCTCACCAACCTCATTCGCCTGCCGTTCCGCCGGCCGGAGGGTCAAGTTCCCGAGGTGGTCAAAATTGCGCACCATACCAAAAGATTGAAAAAGAAGACTCAAAATAAGGTAGCCTCCGGCCTCTTTTCCAAGCCCCAGCGTGCCTCCGCACGCCGAGGCGGTGGGTTTGTCTCGACTCAAACGATCCTTGAACGGTGGGAAAAACGCGGATTCCCGGTCGGAGTGCTGGAAAAGCCCCCCATGCGGTCTTGAGACGAGTAAGAAGACCAGTCGAAGAATGCCTGAGATTGACCTTTTGGTATCTCCTAGATATCTTTAGGATACCTAGGAGATATATTTGTGATTGTCGTTGTCGGAGGGATCAAGGGCGGCTCTGGAAAAACCACCGTCGCCACGAATTTAGCCGTCCTGCGGGCGCGTGACGGAAGAGACGTGCTCCTAATCGACGCGGACGACCAGGAAACTGCCTCTGATTTCACCCTGCTACGGAACGAGCGCGCTGCCCCCGAAGCTGCCTATACCAGCATCAAACTCACCGGCCAGGCCGTCCGCACGGAAACCCTGCGGCTGGCCGACAAGTATGCGGAGATCATCATTGACACGGGCGGCCGGGACACGACAAGCCAACGGGCGGCCCTCACCGTTGCTGACGTGTTACTCGTGCCTTTTGTTCCCCGGTCCTTCGACATCTGGACCCTGGACAAGGTCGGCGAGCTGGTCGGGGAAATGCGTATCGCCAACTCCGCCTTGCGTGCCTATGTCTTCCTCAACCGCGCCGATCCGCGCGGCCGAGACAATAACGAGGCGGCCGCCGCCCTGCGCGAAACTGAGGGCTTGGAGTTCATTGCCACCCCGCTAGGCACGCGCAAAGCGTTTGGCAATGCCGCAGCGCAGGGCCTGGCTGTCAGTGAGCTACGCCCACGGGACGCCAAGGCGGCGCAGGAGATGGAGAGATTGTATAGATATCTTTATGATATCTCTGAGATATGAACAGGAGAGCATCGCTATGGCCATCACCCGCAAGCCCAAAGGGAAACCCCCAGCTTCCGAAGCCCAGATCTCAGCCCTCATTGAGAAGGGCGGCCGCACAGCCCGCCAGGAGACCGCAGCGCGGGCGGTCTCGCTCCGCATTCCGGGACCGCTGGCCGAGCGCCTCGACGATTTTCTCCAGGGTCAGCTGGTCCGAGTGCCACGCCACGCCTGGATTCTTCAAGCCATCTTGGAAAAGCTGGAGCGGGAAACGGAAAGGTAGGGACACAAACTCCACACAAGGACGATGAAGCGATATGGCAGCGAAAATCGCCATTTGGATTTTGGGGGGGATGTACGTCCTTGCGGCGTTCGGTGTTTCGTTCTGCTTTTGGGACGCCTTCCATGAGCCGGAGCAGTCTGCCTCCACGACCATCAGAAACCTAATCTTGAGCTGGGGGGCGCCCTTTGCAACAGGCTTGGCGGTTTGGCGTAGCCTCATTGCTCAGCGGCAGTCCGAAGCGGCGCAGAAGCAAGCCGAAATCGCGCACAGGGGCTTGCTCTCTGACCGATACCAGCGAGTCGTCGCAATGCTCGGCCACGATCTTGATTCCATGCGTATCGGCGGAATCCATGCCCTGGTGAATATCGCGCGTGAGCACCCCGACGAATACCGCAGCGAAGTGGTGAAATTGCTAAGTGTCTACAAGCTAGAGGAGCCCCAAGCCAAAGAAAGGATTCAGGCTACGCTGGACGACGCATTATTGACGATATTAGGCCCAAAAGAAGGTACTAAGCGCCTGCTAGAGTTTGACCAGATACGGTTGAGAAATTCGATGAGGAAGTAGACGCCTGACATGCAAGCCCTGCTTGACTACGTTGGCGCCCTGAAGACAAGCCAGGGCTGAAACCGGAGCAAGCTGTTTGCCGTCTCTGCTCTTGCGGGCGGTGTTTGCCGAGGCCGTGACCGTGGCGGACCCTGCCGGAAATGAGAAATTATCCAAGGGCGCCGAGGGCGGGCGTATGGGCTGGCGGAAGGGACAATCAGGCACGTTGTCCGCCGGGGTGCGTAATGAACCAAAGCAGGATGATATGCCTTAGGGGCCGTTTGTAAGTGATTGAAAATAGGGCCTTCCCCTCGCTGTTCCGAACGAAATTTTTTGCGGGCTGCCATTTGGAGGGGGGAGGCGCCGGATTCGTGTGAAGGAGCGACCTATGGAGAGTCAGACTATCGAGCTGGGTGCGGCCACCCTGGCCGCCTTACAGGCACTGGTCCCGCCGGTCGGCATGACCCCGCTGGCGTGGGTCGCCTTGGGGGTCGGCCTCGGGCAGCTGGTGCTGCTCACGGTCGGGCTGGGGCTGATGTACCGGAGCAATACGAGCCGCGAGCAGCAAACCCAGGCCCTCGCCTTGGCTGCGGAGCAACGCCACGAAGAGGCCAGACAACGCCACGAAGAGACCATGCTGGCCTTAAAGGCGCTCATCGAACGGACTGGCCCGGCCCGCGCGGACTAGAGCGTGTTAGTAACTTCCAATAAGCTACTGATTTTATTCAGGTTTCTCACGGGATCTCGCAAAACCCCCTGCTGAGGTGGCTCCTGTAAGTCAGCGACTTCTCTGAGGAAAATGAATCGCGGTATAAAAGTGCATAACACCCTCTAGGCCGCCCAAGCTTCCCACTGTGGGTGTTTTCGGTCCTGCTTTACGTTTGCAGCCGCGAAAAAGGTGAGTCAGGTATGACGCCGGCAGAATTCATCACTAAATGGCGCGCCTCGGAACTCAAGGAGCGCTCGGCGGCCCAGGAGCACTTTATCGACCTGTGCCGGCTGCTCGGGGAGCCGACGCCCGCCGAAGCTGATCCCAAAGGGGAGCGGTACTGCTTCGAGCGCGGCGCGCGCAAGGACACCGGCGGTGACGGGTGGGCCGATGTCTGGAAACGCCACCACTTCGCCTGGGAGTACAAGGGCAAGCGGGCCAACCTTGACGCGGCCTTCAGGCAGTTGCGGCAATACACCCTCGCCTTGGAAAACCCGCCGCTGCTGATCGTCTCGGACATGGCGCGGTTCCGCATCCACACCAACTGGACCAACAGCGTCAGTAAAACCCACGAATTCACGCTGGACGATCTCGCGGATGCCGCGATCCGCGATCAACTCAAATGGGCGATGGCTGACCCCGAACGGTTGCGGCCAGGAGAAACCCGGCAGGCGCTCGGCTCGACGTGCTACTTCACGGCGCGCGGCTTTCTCAAGGCCCTCGGGCGGCGGCCCGGCAAGAGCGGCCTTGACTGGCTCGAATCTGTCTTTTCACGCCTCTCTGCGACTGACGTTCAAATCAGGTACGAGGGCCGGACGTATTTCGGCTCGCTGATCGAGGAGGGGATGCGAGAGGAGGAGACGGGCCGGTATGTCGTGGTGATTAACCCCAAGCTCGCGCGGTTCTTCGGCCCGGGCCGCTGGACGCAGATTGATTGGGAGCAGCGCCAGGGGCTGCGTGGCAAGTCCCTGGCGCTGTGGCTGCACGGCTTCTACGCCACCCATGCCGCGCCCCATGCGCTGACGGTCGAGTATCT
>JAJDZM010000227.1 GCA_022824615.1 Candidatus Binatia bacterium
CCTTCAATCGGAAGAATCTGCCGCTCGGCTCGCGGCTGAACGCCTTATTCGGTTCGGACATTGGCCATTTCGACGTGACGGACATGGCTGGGGTCTTAGGCGAAGCATACGAACTGGTTGAAGATGGCTTGATGGACGCGGACAATTTTCGTGACTTCGTGCTGACGAATCCGGTCCATTTCTGGGCCGACGCCAACCCTGAGTTCTTCAACGGCACGCTGATCGAGAAAGAGGCCGCCGCCGTGCTCGCCGCAGGAACCCCCGCCGTGCAAGTGAATGGGGCGGCGACCAGCCTGCTGTCCAAATAGGGGAGCGGTTCAGGCCGGTGACTTCTTCCTGGCAGGTCGAGCGGTCCGTTTAGCGCTCCGTTTACGGCGTCTTTAGAATGCAGGAAGCGTGGGCTGTGCACCGAGCGACACTCGTCCAGCCTCATGCTGGAGGGGACGCCCGGTCCCACTCCCAAACGCAAAAGCGGCTCGGGTGCCGCGCGCATACAGCCGGTCAATCGTCTCGCGGACGGTATCGAACGTATGGAAAGCAATGTCTCTTTGACTTTCAGAAGCCAAGGAGCATATACTCCCTGCACGAATTCTCTGATAATTCGCTGACGAAAAGGAGGATGTCCCATGGCACACCCGACAGCGTTTGATCCGCATAGGAAAACCGATTGGCGCATTGATCCCGCAAACGTCGCGCTTCTCGTTATCGATATGGAGAACGACGTCCTGCTACCTGGAGCGCACAGCGAGGTACCGGCCGCTCGGGAGATCGTCCCAACCATCAACCGGCTGGCTCACACGTGCCGGCAAGCGGGAGTCCCTGTCATTTGGATCCGGCATGTTGAACGGAAAGACGGCAGCGATGCCGGTCTGATGTGGGATTTTCTGCCGCCCATGATCGAAGGGACGACTGGGGTCGAGCTCTACGCCGAGCTTGACGTCCAGCCTGAAGATCATCAGGTCCAAAAGTGTCGCTGGAGCGCGCTCATTCCTGGCTCGTCTAACCTTGAGGGCCTCTTGCGAGGTCTCAAAAGGGAAAGTCTGATTATCACCGGGGTTGCTACCAATATCTGTTGCGAGTCCACCGCACGGGACGCTGCGATGCTGGACTATAAGGTGTTTTTTGTCAGCGACGCCAATGCCACCTATTCGCAACAGGCCCATGAAGCAAGCCTCGAAATTCTGCGTCTGGCCTTCTGCCGGGTTCTCACGAGCGATGAAGTGCTCGCTGAGCTCGAAGTGCCAGACAGCCTGCGGGCGACTGCCTAAATACGAGCGCTCGCCACAAGGGGAGGGGACTGATGCGTGTGCTGTTACTCGGAGGCGCGGGCACCCAAGGCTCTCGGATTGCCAAGCTTTTGGCCCAGGAAAACAGTATTACTGAACTTGTTGTCTCAGATTTGGACGGTGAGCGGGCCAAGCGGGTTGCTCAAGAGGTTGGGGCGAGCGCAGGTCTCGGTCTGGACATTCGTGATCATCCGGCCCTCTTGGCGGCCGCGCGCAACACAGATCTCATCGGCAACTTTGCCGGCCCGTATTCCGATACGGGTCTGCCCGGTATGCGCGCTGCGGTAGAGGCGGGAGTCCACTATGTCGATATCAACGATGATCTCAACGTCAGTGATCTGGCGGCTCAATATAGTGGAGAAGCTGAGCGGCGTGGCTGTACGCTCGTCCTGGGAATCGGAGGTTCCCCAGGACTGACGAACCTCTGGGCTCGAGCTGGGGCAGATAGGCTGGAGCGCGTAGATCGGATTGGTCTAAATTGGATTGCCAGCATCAGCGTTTTTGCCCGCGCCCTGTGGATCCATCGGATGGGTATGGCGAGTGCCTCTGTTCCTGTCTGTCGCGCTGGCCAGATCCAAGAGATCCAGGCCTGGACAGAGGAGGAAAGCTTAAATTTCCCCCCGCCGATCGGTCGGCAGACCGTACGAGTAGTAGGACATGGGGAGCCCTTGATGCTCCACGCCTCTCGTGCCCTGCTCAAGGAGCCGCAGGCAGTCGTGTGTAAGGGTGGGTATTGGGTGGAGGAGTTTAACTCACTCCTGACCTTTCTGCGAGACGCGCGTTTGTGCACCACAGAACCCTTGCAAGTTGGCGAGAGTCCTGTTGTCCCTTTTGATTTTATGGTGGAGTTTTTGACCTCGCGGTACTTTGTCGAGAGCCCACTATTCCAACGGATTGCGGCGCTCGATTCTGCCAAGGGGACTGGATTTGGAGTCGTTGTTTATGTCGAGGGAGAGAAGCACGGTGTCCGTACCCGCTGTACGTTTCGTGGGGCTTCAGCCGATCGAAATCTGATTATCACCGGACCAGCGGTCACCGCCATCATGCTCTTAGCCGATGGGACAATTACGCAGCGAGGGGTCCTTTTCCCTGAAGCCCTGCCTTCTGAACCGGTCTTGAACTGCTTGGGGAAGCGTATGACATGGGAGGAGGAAATGGAAAGCCTGGAGGATACTCAGATATCTCCCACATAAGGAAACGGCTTATCTTTGTCCCTACTCTTTGTCCCTACAACCCCTAACCGCTCCACATGCCGACGTCTTCGCTAGCCCTTCGTACAGATATAGTAGTTATTCATCATATCCTGTTTCACATTCTTGATGGTGACCTGAGTAAAGCCAGCTTCGCTCAACAGCTCCTGGGCCTTCTGTCTACCCCACATCGCGCCGAGACCCTCACCCCGGAGGGCCAATGAGACCGACATTCAATGCATGCACGAGATGCTATACAACATCGGCCCCAGGATGTGGTCGCAGTTCTCCTCCAAATTGCTCGAGCTGTTGATATCCACCATCAAAAACGTGCCGTCGGGCCGCAAGGCCTGGGCAATACCCTTGAGCACGGCGCGGGGATGTGCCTGGTCGTGGATGGAATCAAAGGCGGTGATGAAGTCGTAGCGGCTGACATCGTCGAGTTCGGCCGCATCCTTGACGGCCAGTTGGGTATTGGTGAGGCCCCACTCCTGCGCTTCCGCCCGACCCGCAGCGATGCCTTCTTCCGAGAAGTCATAGCCTGTAAAGCGGCTCTGCGGAAACGCTTTCGCCATGAGATTGACCGCATGGCCACTTCCACACCCGACGTCGAGAACGTCAATGCCCGTGCGTAAACGCTCGACCAGCTGGGAAACGAGGGGCAAGGTCGTGTCAACGAGAGACGCATCGTGGACGGCTCCACTCACCTCGGCCATGAGCTGATGGAAGTCGTCGTACGCTGAATACGGCACGCCGCCGCCTTTGCGAAAACTGTCCACGATGCCCTGCTGGACTTTCGCCATCATTGGCACCATTTGCAGCATCACCGCGAGGTTCTTCGGACCGGCCGCTCGAGTGATGGCGGCGGCATGCTCAGGTGGGAGGCGGTAGGTTTTCCCGGCAGGGTCATAGTCCACAATCCGGCTGGTCACCATGGCTCCGAGCCACTCGCGCACGTAGCGTTCGTTTAAGGCACTCGCCGCCGCGATCTGCTCACTCGTCGAAGGGGCTAAGTCGGCCAGCGCGTCAAACAGGCCGACCTGATGGCCGATGACTATCATCTGGGCCACACTCGCGTCATTTAAGATGCCGAGCATCTTTTGGGCAAAGGCGTCGGCTTTTGCCTTGTCAAACTGTGGGTCTGCCATCTTTTCCTCCTTACTTTTCTCTCCGTGGTTCTTTCACACCCTGTACAACGGGCGCAAGGGTTCAGGAGGACGACCAGCGAGGGTGGCGACTTGTGACTTCATCAATTCCCGCACCTGCGACCAGTCGTTAAGCTAGACCGGACGTGCGAGGATATCATTCAGCGATTGGCCACCTACGTCCGCGGCTTCCAGCCGAGCCCGATACCGAATCGCGATACGTAAGAAGCGAAACCGCCAGCGATCTGCTTTACGACGGAATCGATGTTGATACGTCCCGATCAACCCCCGATCGTTCGCGACGATCTCGAAGAAGCTGGGCTATATCTTCTCGTTTCATCAGTTTTGTCGAATCTTGTTGTCACTGGCCGCCAATGATTGCGGGTGGAAACCGGTGATTCTTATCTGAGTGTGTGGTACGTAAAGGCGTCCTATGCTTACTGCTGGCTGTAAACCCATGATCGGAAGGATGGCAATTCATGAGTGATCACATCGAGCCTTTTCGCATTGCGGCAACTGACGAGCAGCTCGGCGACCTGAAGCAGCGGCTGCGCAACACCCGCTGGCCCGAGCCGGAATGTGTGGACGACTGGACCCAGGGCATCCCGCTCAGTTACACGCAGGAGCTGTGCCAATACTGGCTCGAGCAATACGACTGGCGGGCGCGCGAGGAGCAGCTCAATCGCTTTCCGCAGTTCCGGACCACGATCGACGGACTGGGGATTCATTTCATTCACGCTCGCTCACCGCATCCTGATGCGATGCCGCTGGTGATTTCGCACGGCTGGCCGGGATCGATCGTCGAGTTCCATAAAGTCATTGAGCCGCTGACAAATCCGACCGCGTTCGGGGGCGATGCTGCCGACGCATTTCACGTGGTTGCCCCGTCGTTGCCGGGTTACGGATTCTCCGATAAGCCGTCACGCACCGGATGGAAGGTGCAACGCATTGCCCGCGCCTGGTCGCAGTTGATGCAGCGGCTCGGCTATACGCGCTACGCTGCCCAGGGCGGCGATTGGGGCGCGGTGGTGACGATGTACATCGGTGTGCAGGATCCAGACAATTGCCTCGGCATCCACATGAACCTGGTGCTGGCGATGCCTGATCCTACGATGGACGATTTGACGGAACAGGAAAAATCGGCGCTCGAAAAAATGAAGTATTACAACGACTGGGACTCCGGCTATTCCAAGCAGCAAAGCACCCGGCCGCAAACGGTCGGGTATGGTCTGACCGATTCCCCCGCTGGACAAGCGGCCTGGATTATCGAGAAGTTCTGGTCGTGGATGGACTGCGATGGCCATCCAGAGAACGTTGTCACGCGCGATGAGCTGCTCGACAACGTGATGCTGTATTGGTTACCGGCGACCGCCACATCTTCTGCACGACTGTATTGGGAGAGTTTCAACGAGGCATTCGCCCGGCAGGATCCGGTCAACGTTCCCGTCGGGTGCTCCATCTTCCCCAAGGAAATCTTTCACACCTCCAGACGCTTGGCCGAGAGGCGATTCGCGAATGTGGTGTACTTCAACGAACTCGACAAGGGTGGCCATTTCGCCGCGTTTGAACAACCCGAGTCGTATCTACGCGAGGTTCGCACCTGCTTCCGGGGGCTGAGATAAATCGCGTGGTGAATGAAAGGGCAGGGGACCGACCAAGTCGGTCCTCCTTGTCGCCCCTAGCGTGTATAGTGCAGCTTGAGCCCCGGGCGAGGCCAGTCCATAGCCACCAACTTGCCCTGACTGGTCAGCGTAATATAGGCCGTTTGCAGGTCGGGTCCGCCAAAGCAAATGTTCGTGGTGAGCGGATCGGGGGTAGGAAGATGTTCCACTGACACCCCGTCGGGCGAAATGACGCTAATACCGCCATTCATGAGGGTGGCGACACACACATTCCCCGCACTATCCACGGCCATGGAATCGAGCAGTTGGTAGCCGGGGAGGCCGACTAAGAGTTGTCCGCCTCCTGGTCCGGTCAGCAGACTCCCACCTCCGCCTCCCGTCTGCGCGAATTCTCCTGGCCCCGCGAGATCCCATTGCCAGACCCGTCCCTCGAACGTCTGGGCGACATAGAGTGTGGTATCGTCCCGTGCGAGGCCAACCCCGTTAGGCCCGTCAATAGGGAAGACCATCTCTGTAATCTGTGAGCCGTCCGGCTTGGCGTAATACACGCCACAGCGGTCTTTCTGGGTCTCTTGAACTTTGCCAAAGTCGGTGAACCAGAACCCACCGGCGGCATCGAACACAATATCGTTCGGACCCCGGAGCTGACGGCCATTACACTCGGTATACAGCGTTTCGACTGTGCCACGCATGATATCAACGCGCTGAATACTGCCGCCCGTATAATCATCCGCAAGGCCATCTCCGGGCGTGAGTTTTCCATCGACTTCGATCAGTTTGAGGCCTCCGTTGTTGCACACATACATCATCCCGTCCGGACCGATTGCCGCGCCGTTTGCCGAACCGCCGAGCTCTGCAACAACGTCTTTCTTTCCATCTGGCTGCACCCGCACCAGCCTGCCGGTCTGGAGCTCGGCAACGATGATACTGCCATCGTCCATCGCAACTGGTCCTTCCGGATAGAGCAGTCCCGACGTGATTTCTCGTATTTCTGCCATGACGTGTTCCCCCTTATTGAACCAGTTTAATGCAGACTTGGCATAATCTCTTTCGCAAACAGCTCCATCGACCGCCTGCTCTTGGCTGGGTCCAAACCCGGCAGATGCATGCCCATGACAATATGGGTCGTCCGTATTGTGCTGGCCATGGCTTCAATCTCACGCCCAACGTCGTCAGGCGTGCCGACCATTGGAGCTCCAATGAGCTGGTCCGTCACATTGCGCAGTTCTGCTGCTGGTGGGAGCTGAGCAAATTTTTCTGCGCCGGCAAAGTCCTTGGCCTCAGCCAGCCAGCGGCCGTACCAGGTTAACATGTAGTGCAGATGCTCTTGGACATTGTCCCAGGCTTCGTCTCGCGTCGGGGCAACATGTGCCCAGCGGAGCTGAGCGGCGTGAAAGTCTTTGGGATCATGCCCGTAGGTGCGCAAAGCAGTATCATAGGTCTCCTGGGCAACGGCGTCATTTGTGCCCAGGAAATGGCAGCCCATCCGGGCGGCGCGTTCGACGGCTTTTGGTTGTCCTGCTCCGATCCACAATGGGGGATGCGGAGTTTGCGTGGGTTTGGGGACCAAGCTGATGTTCTTGAGATGGTAGTGCTTGCCTTCATACGAGAACGGATCTTGAGTCCACATGCCTCGGATGACTTCGATGCCTTCTTCTAACAGGGACGCCCGTTGTTTGCGGGGAATGCCATAGCCTTCGAACTCGGACGGCGAATAGCCCTGTCCGAAACCCATGTCAAAACGGCCATTGGAAATAATATCAACGGTTGCGGCATCTTCTCCCACGCGCACCGCATTGTGCAACGGCAACAGCAGCAGAAACGTCCCAATCCGGACCCGACTGGTCATGGTCGCCACTGCGCTGGCAATCGGCAGGAGAGACGGCGAGTAGCCATCTTCAGCAAAGTGATGTTCGGTCAGCCAAACGGTGTCGTAACCGAGTTCTTCCGCGATCTGCGTTTGTTTGAGTTGCTCGGCATAAAACTGCGGCCAGGGTGTGCGCCACTGGGGCGGATTGCGAAACGGAAACAATAATCCTACGTCCATGTCATTCCCCTTATGCTAATCGGAGAGCCCACTGTGGATCTCCCGTTGGATGCATCCCTGGTCAAGAGCCTGATCTCGGGAGCCAGGCTGTACACCGTACCGGCAATGGCGATGATGCTGTCATACAGCCGAGCAGGGTCGTCCTACCTGATGAGTCCGGTCTGCCGCCCCCTCCCTGGAAGGGAGAGGGTGAGCGTGCGTCTATCGCCTGAGTGAGACGGATGCTGTTTTATTGCAGCACAAAATCCTGGTAGCCGTTGGCCGCAGCCTCCTGACATTCCTTCCGATATTCCGGGACGGTGTTGGCATACAAGAGCAGGGCGCGCGCCTTGCCCGGAATATTTGCTCCCATAAACCAGGAGTCGGTGTCGGTCAGAAGGGTATACGATGCCAGCTCGTTGGAGTGCTCCACCCAGGCGTCCTCGGCCTGTTGGGTGGGCGCAATACTCGACAGCTTCTTCTCGCGCAGATAGCCGATGCAGTCGGCAATCCACTCCACGATCATCTCGGCACACACGGTGTAGTTGCAGAAGGCCGTGCTCGCGGCAATAAAGAAATTCGGGAAGCCTGCGGTCTGAATACCGAGATGAGTCCGTGGCCCACCGGCCCATTTGTCTTTGAAGCGCTGTCCGCCTTCCCCGCGAATCTCGATTTGGGTCAGCGGACCGGTCACCACGTCAAAACCGGTCGCATAGATGATCGCGTCGAGTTCGTACTCGGCATCCTGAGTTTTCACGCCCTTGGGTGTGATGCGTTCGATCGGGGCCTTGCGAACATCAACTAATTTCACATTGTCCCGGTTATATGCCTCGTAATAATGGGTTTCCAAAGGGATGCGCTTGGCGCCGAACGGATGGTCCTTGGGAACCAGCATTTCCACCACCTCGGGATCGTGCACCCGCTCGCGGATCTTGTTGCGCACGAACTCGGAGAACGTCTCGTTGGCTGCCCGATTGGTCATAATATCGTAGAAATTGCCGAGCCATTTGGTGAAGCCGGGCTGTATCCATAACTTCTCGTACAGCGCCAGCCGTTCTTCCTCCGAGACCTCCAGGGCCGAACGCGGGTCGAATTCATGTTCAAAGCCGACCGAGGTTTCGCGGCAGCGTTTGTGGATTTCCGCGTAGCGGGCCTTCCAGGCAGCCTGGGTCTCCGGGCTGACCTCCGAATTGCGGCACGGCGCGCAGTAGTTCGGGGTGCGCTGAAAGACGGTCAGATGACCGGCTTCCTCGGCTACATGCGGGATGAGCTGGACCGCGGTTGCTCCCGTGCCGATGCAGCCGACCCGCTTGCCGCTGAAGTCCACCTTTTCCTTCGGCCAGTTCGAGGTGTGAAAGGACAGCCCCTTGAAGCTGTCGATGCCCTCAAACGGCGGCATATATTTCGCGGACAGGACACCGACTGCGCCAATGAGAAACTGCGCCCGGGCGCGTTGTCCTCCCTCGATCTGGACCTCCCAGCAGTGCGCGTCTTCGTCGTAGACTGCCGAGCTGACCCGAGAGTTGAGTTGGATGTCTTTGCGCAGGTCAAACTTGTCGGCCACAAAGTTGAGGTAGCGTTCGTTCTCCGGCTGACCGGAAAAATGCTCCTTCCAGTCCCATTCCTGTAAGAGTTCCTCCGACCATGAATAGCCATAGGTTTCACTCTCGGAATCAAAGCGACAACCCGGATAGCGGTTCCAATACCAGGTGCCGCCCACACCGCCCGCGTCCTCAAAGACGCGTACCGACAGCCCCATCTCTCTGAGTTTGTACAATTGATACAAGCCTGACACCCCAGCGCCAATCACGATCGCGTCATACTGCTCGACCGCGCCGTTGCCGTTTGGCTTCTGCGGATGCTGTTGCATATTCCCCATAGTATCCCTCCTTAATAGGTGTCCTTTGTTGCCCAGATATATCGCATCCCCGTACTGGTTTCGAGTGGCACGACTCAGCTACGAAGTCGGCCACGCGGTGTCTCCGTTCAGAACAGTGGATCGAGCGGTTTACCGCCGAGTAATACCCGTCCGGCGGAATGCTGAATGCCACGCGAGGATTCGTAGCCAAAGGCGATGGCGTGCAGATTCCTGAGCGCCCGTTCCAGTGGGTTGCCCCGCATAAACCCTGCGCGTGTCCCCCGGGCGTACAGTTGGCTGACGGTATCCCGCGCTGTGTCCAGAACGTAGAAGGCGGAAGCGTACAGTTCCGCCCGGAGCGGCAGCGGGACCTCAGCGCCAGTACTCGCCAAGTCCCAGACGGCGTTTGTTGCCGCAAAAAGTCCTGCTCGGGCCGCCCGTAATGCGGCGCTGCTGTGAGCAATCAGCTCCTGAATCGGCGTTTGGTCACGGATCGTCTGCCCGCTAAAGGAGGAGACCTTTGCACCGAGCGCTTCTCTGGCACTCGCCACCGCGGTGTCTAAGGCTCCCAGGGCGACGGCAGTACCGGCGGGCGCAAACAACAGCGGGAGTGGGAGGCGATACAAGGGGCGATCAATCGCGCGTGGCTTTGCCGGAGTATGGGCGAAGCCTTCAGGTACGAAGACCTCATTGACACTCACCGCATGACTGCCCGTTCCACGCATGGCCGCGGCGCCCCGCCAGGTAGGCGAGATGACGATGTCCGCCGTTGGAATCAGGAAAAGCCGTCCATCGGGTACGCCATTCACCTGACGCGGCCTATCTCCATCCATGACCAGACCCGCGAGGGCGCACCAGGGAGCATCCTCACAGCCCGTTACAACCGGCCACTCGCCACTGAGGCGATAGCCGCCGTTTTCCGGAACGGCCCGACCGGACGGTGCTGCTGAGAAGCCGAAGTTGCGATGCGGCTCGGCAAAGAGTTGCGCGCGTTCGTTCTCCGCCAGCCAGCCGGCAGCCAAGCAGGCGGGCTGAGAATTGCCGATACACCAGCCAACGGCCGGGTCGGCGGCACTGACCGCCTCAATAGCAGCGAGTGCGACCGGCGGAGCGGCTTCCAGGCCACCGACCTCGTGCGGGGCGAAGAGTCTGAAGAGCCCGGCCTGGCCGACCGCGGCGAACACTTCGTTCGCCAGTCTGGCTTCCTGCTCTCCTGTGTCGAGATATTTCCGGATTATGGGTTGCAGTTCGAGCGCGGCAGCGACGAGGTCCATACGTCCGTTCCTATGAATTGCCCGGGTTCGACCTCCTTCAGAATGGTACGAGATCGGACCGGCGTGCTCATCGGCTGACTACGGTCAGTTCTTGGCATATCGGGCAGACGAGAACAAGGGTGAGGCTCCATTGCCATCGTCCCTCTGTCAATTTCTCTGGCGAAACGGCAACCGACAACGATATCCCTTCCCAGAGGAGTCGAGGGTGCAGGCATATCTGATGGGGCACTGCTGCGCCCTCTTGCCTCTCCGCTCCGGGCTGGTATGGGGACAATAGAAAACTGTGGGAGGACACAATGAATCAGCCGAAGCATGTGCTGGATGGGTACAAGGTGTTGGATTTTACCCAGATCGTGGCAGGACCGACCTGCACGCTGATGCTGGCGGAAATGGGAGCTGAGGTGATCAAGGTGGAACTGGCGCCGGCGGGCGACGGCGCGCGCATAGGGCCGGTTATCGTTGATGGTCGGAGCGGTTATTTTGTCCAGCACAACCGCGGCAAGAAGGACTTATGTATCGACGCCAAAACCCCGGAGGGACTGGCCATCCTCAAAGAACTGGTTGCGAAAGTCGATGTGCTGGTCGAGAACTACGCCCCCGGCGTCATCGGCCGCCTGGGCCTCGGCTACGACGTAGTGAGTCAGATCAATCCCCGGCTGGTGATGTGCTCGATTTCCGCCTTTGGGCAGACCGGACCACTCGCCCACGAACCCGGTTTCGACTGGGTGGGCGCGGCCTACTCAGGCGTCACTTCGATGGGTGGCGAGAAGGACGGTCCACCCATATTCCCGATGGTGGCCTTGGGCGACGTCTCCACCGGAGCGCATGCCATGGGCGCGGTCTGCGCCGCGTTGTTATACCGCGAGCGCACCGGGCGCGGACAGCACCTGGACCTGGCGTTGCTCGATACCTATGCGCATTACCATGAAGCCAGTTTTCAGATGTACAGCCTGAGTAAAGGAAAAATAAACCCGACCCGCTCGGGAGCGCATTCGTGGTACGCCGCTCCTGCTGGCGTGTTCAAGGGGCATGAGCGCTATATGATTCTGATCGCGCCCCTGGAGCAGCATTGGACCAAGCTGTGCGAGGCAATGGGGCAGCCCGAGCTGGCGCGGGACCCGCGTTTTACCGATAACGAAGCGCGCATGAATCATCTGGACGAATTGGTGGAGACCATTGAGGACTGGCTCCGCTCTCAGCCGAGTGATGACGCGGCCATTGCGGCACTGAAAGAATACCATGTACCGGTCGCGCCCATTCTGTCCGTACCCGAGGCCCTCCAGCATCCGCACCTGCGTCAACGAGGAACGGTCCGCACGGTCCACGACCGTTTCCTCGGCGATATGGATGTCCCCGGCTTCGCGCTCCGGTTCTCGGAATTCCCTCAGACCCTTGAACTGCAAGCCCCGACGCTGGGCGAGCATAATGGGGAAATCCTGACCCAATGGCTTGGCTATACGCAGGAGCAGGTGCGGGATTTGGAACGCAAGCAGATTCTACGCAGCGGCCCGGCGTGAGAGGGCAGGGCATTCACCACATACGCTGAGTTCGACACGAAAAAGAATGAATAACGATAAACGACAGCTTATAGAATCCTTAGTGCGCTCAATCCCGGCATTGACCGTTGGCCAACTCCACTGGATTCAGCGTGTGGTTTCTGTTTTTTCCGCCGAGCACAGATTTGTCCTGAATGGGGGTGATTTGTTCGATGAAATTACCCTACAAAACTTCGGAGATGCTCTGCGGGTTCATCATAGTTTCTCGTCAGAATCCTTTAGTAAAGATAAGTTTGAGTACGTTCTCGTCCATGTACTGAAGATGAGCGGACATGAGGCTGCACTTGCCCCAAAGGGTAATCCGGGCCATGACGCTACCGTTGATGGGGTCCAATTATCACTGAAAACGCAGGCGGATAAAAACATTAAGGAAAACGTCTTATGGATCAGCAAATTCATGGAATTAGGGAGAGGAAACTGGGGTGATGACCCGGACGATCTGGAAGGATTGCGCGGACAGTTTCTCAACCATCTGGAGCGCTATGAGAAGATACTGAGCCTCCGGGCTGTCAGAAAGGCACCGCACTGGAAATATGAACTTGTTGAAATCCCGATAGATATTCTCAAGCTCGCCAATAGCGGTCAGTTGGAAATGAAATTGGACAGCAAACAGTTTCCAAAGCCCGGCTACTGTTATGTTCGCAATGAGGATGGCCAGATTATTTTCAGTTTGTACTTTGACGGTGGCGGCGAGAGAAAATTACAGATCAAGAACTTGAGTAAAGATACTTGTCGAGTCCATGCAGAGTGGGAATTTTTCATACCTCAGGAATGAGGGCTGCTTGCACCATTGCCGCCCTTCGCTCTGCGATGTCCAGATATTCACTATTCAGTTCTATACCAACACAGCGCCGTCCGAGTTCTTTTGTCACAATCCCAACCGTGCCGGCTCCATAAAAAGGATCGAGGATAATATCGTCTTTCCGGCTGCCGGCGACAATGCAGGGGCGAATCAAGGCTCTGGGAAAGACCGCAAAATGCGCCTCTGGACAGGGCTCCGTATTGATTGACCAGACCGTCCGCCTGTTTTTCCGTCCGTTCCCGTTTGTCGTGTTCTCCTTAATTGCTTCCTGGTCAAAATAGTATCGCTCGGATTTTGAAAACATGAACAGATATTCGTGGGAAACCGTGAACCTGTCTTTGACGCTTTCAGGCTGGCAATTGGGCTTGTGCCAGATAATGTCATTCCGCAGATACCAACCGTCTTTTTGACATTCCAGGGCTAATAACCAGGCGACCCCAATCAGGTCCTTTTTCTTGAGTCCGGGCGGGGTTGGTGGGCGGTACGACATGGCCCGGCCCTTATTCTTATCATCCGCGTCCCGCCATTTTCTGCCACCGGACGAATAGGTATTACCGATATTGAGCCAGAACGTGCCGTCAGACTTCAGTACCCTATGAACCTCACGAAAGATGCCGACGAGATGTTCAATATATTGGGATAAGTCCGGCTCGGCACCAATCTGATTTTCAATGCCATAGTCTCTGACACCCCAATACGGTGGTGACGTGACGACGCATTGAAAGGTGTCATCCGGGAACTGTTGAATAAGGTCACGCGCATCCCCATGCAGCGTCACAACAGGATACTGCCGAGTCGGTAGGGCTATATCGGTCTCGACGGTTGTTTGAAGGACTGTCGTCATTTTTTGTCGTCTGAAGGAAGCTGAAGACCCTAACTCAAATTGTAAAACTGCATAGCGCCCCCGGCCAGTACCGCGTGCCGGTGTTTCTCCGGTAGCTTTTCGGCAATCTGTTCCGGTGCCCCAGGAAAGAAACCGTCCGGATGGGGATAGTCGGTCGCCCACAGGACTTTGTGCGGACCGATATAGTCCACCAGATGAGTTAGGTTGCCCTCCACCGGTTCGTACGAAATCCAACACTGACGCTTGAAATACTCGCTGGGCGGCATGGTCAGCGAGGAATCGTTGAACAGCCCCTTATCCTCAAAGTGGCGGTCCATACGGTCCAGCCAGGGGGCCATCCACCCCCCGCCTGACTCCAGAAAACCGATCCGCACCTTGGGGAAGCGCTCGCACACGCCGTCCCAGATGACTGACAGTGCGGCCAGCATCATCTCCATGGTGTGGGACACCATGTGCTTGGCCCCAAAGCTCCGAAACCGCTCCACTCCGACGGCTGGCATGCCACCGGTTCCTTCGTGGATGCCGACCGAAAAGTCGAGGTCTTGGGCTGCGGCCCAGAACACGTCGTAGTCCCGGTGGCCGAGCATTTTGTCGTTATACGGATTGGGACGCAGAAAACCGGCCCGCATGCCGAGTTCGTTGCGCGCGTAACGCATCTCTTCCACGGCCAGCTCAATCGACTGCATGGGCAGCATGGCCACGCCAAACAGCCGGTCCGGGTAGGGGGCGCAGTAGTCGGCCAGCCAGCGGTTATAGGCCCGGCTGGCCGCGGCGGCGAGTTGAGGGTCCTCAATCGCCCCGGCAAAGAGACCCAGGCTGGGATACAGGAAAGCGGCGTCAATGCCGTCCAGGTCCATATCCGGAATCCGGGCATGCGGATCAAAGCCGCCCGCCCGGCCCTCGGTATAGGCCATTTTGAGGGACACTTTCGGGGCGTGAACCCACTTGCCGTCGATCTTTTCGCGCTCGCCAATCGCTCCGATCAATCCAAGGCCGGATGGCGGGCCGAGCAATTTCCCCTCTATCTGAAAGCGCTCTTTTCCGTCGCCATCGACGATCAGCTCAGGCGCCCGGTCGCGATACTGCGGATCAATATACTCTCGCCAGAAATTACGCGGTTCGAGGACATGACCATCCGAATCGATCGTCTTATACGTGCGTCCCATGTGTTCCCTCCCTGACACCACGGAATTGTGGCATGCTTTCGCGCTGCTCTTGCGTGTTATGCCGCGACAGCCACGGTCTCGCGTTTGGCCTCGTCCTGTGCGGTTGGGGCCGCGACTTTATAGAGCTGCTGCGCATTGTCCCACAAAATCTTGCGCCGGACGGACTCTTCACAGTCGGACAAGCCACCCTTGATCCGTTTGTGCACCTCGTCGCCATAGAGCGACGTCGGATGGGGAAAGTCGGTCTCAAACAGAATATTATCTACTCCGACCTTGTCGATCAGCCGGCGGGGCGCGGTTTGCTCGAACCAGTAACAGGCGTAGATATTACGGGCGAAGTACTCGGACGGCAGCATGTCAAACTCCGGATTGTCCTTGGAGACCCCGTTGTCCTGAAACTGATAATCCAGCGCTTCGAGGACAAAGGGAATCCAGCCAATGCCGCTCTCGACCGAGATGAATTGAATCTCCGGATAGCGGGCCAATACGCCGGACATGATCAGGTCGTTCATCTGCATGCCGTTACGCAAAAAGACATCCACGGACAGTTCGGTAAAGGCCGCCATCTTGCCGTAGGACTCGATTTTGTTCTTGAGCAGACCCAGCTCCATATTGCCCGACCCAATGTGGAAGCTGATCGGCAGGTTCAGCTCAATCGACACCTCCCAGAGGGGATTCCAGTGTGGGTCGCCGAGCAGGGGCTGTCCCCAGAACTGCGGCTCGCCGGTGAACAGGATACCGCGGTGTCCCATGGCGGCGCAGCGCCGTATTTCCGTGACCGCGGCGTCGACATCCCAGAAGGGCAGCGAGGTAATAGGCAGCAAGCGCCGCGTGTCGGCCGAGGCCCACTCGGTCTGCCAGTCGTTATAGATCTGCACGCAGGTCAGCATCAGCTCGGGGTCGTTCAATTTTAAGAACTCCTGAGCGCCGAACCCGCCGACGTTGGGATACATGACCATGGCCCAGATGCCCATCTGGTCCATATACTTGAGCCGTTCCTGGGCATCATGCGCGCCTGGGTGCATCTCTTCGTAGTTCTTGGGCGGATTCTGCATATTGCCGCGGCCGGCGGTGGCGGTCATGCCGGGGTTGGCCAGTAAGGACTCTCCCCCCACAAACCAGGATAAGCGCCCGTCTTTATCGGTTTGAACGTGGGGCACCCGGTCGCGCATCTTCTCCGGGGCCCGACTCGTCCACAGGTCCGGACTCTCGGTCACATGCGTATCAACATCAATAATCGTATAGCCGCTCA
>JAJDZM010000016.1 GCA_022824615.1 Candidatus Binatia bacterium
GTGTGATGCGCAAAGGAACCCACCCCGGCCCTGCGGGCCACCCCTCCGAGGAGGGGAGCAGCACGCATCCCCTCTTGGGAGGGGTGCCGCGCTAGCGGCGGGGTGGGTTCCTCCCAGGCTGCTGAGAACGCAACATGCATCCTACCTCTGTAGGCGGTTGTCTCATTCAGGCCTACCGTTTGTCAATTCTTTTGCACTGCTCCGGACATGGCGAAAGACACCCCGGTATGGTATGCCTCCGGTGATCCCCAAGAGAATTTTTCCCTGTCAAGGAGGAAGTCATGGAGTTCAGTGTCACGGTGGCAACCAATATCGGAGACTGGCAACTCATTAAATTTGCCGAAGACTTGGGCTATGACCGGGCCTGGGTGCCCGATTCCCAGATGATCTGGTCGGACTGCTACGCCACGCTGGCCGTGGCGGCGCAAAACACGTCGCGGATTAAACTCGGCACCGGCGTCGCCATCCCCGGCACCCGGATCGCTCCGGTCACCGCCCACTCGATCGCCTCGGTCAATCGGCTGGCGCCGGGTCGCGTCTTTCTCGGCATTGGGACGGGACATACCGCCATGCGCGTCATGGGCATGAATCCCATGAAAATCCGTGACTTCCGCGAGTATCTGCGCGTCCTCCGGACTCTTCTTCAAGGCGAAGAGGTCGAGTACACCTTCAATGACACAACCCGGACCATCCGGTTTTTGCACCAGGACCTGAAATTCATCGACCTGGAGCATCCCATTCCCATCATTGTCGCGGCCAATGGGCCGTTGGCCCTCAAAGCCGCGGGGGAATTTGGGGACGGTTTGATCTCGGTGCTGAACGAGCAGGAGGCCATCCTCAACCTGAATATGGACTATGTGGGCCAGGGGGCCGCCAGAGTGGGCCGGGACCTGAGCGACTATCATACGGTCTCGCTCACTTCGGTCGTCGTGCTGGAACCGGGCGAGGATCTCACCTCGGACCGGGTCATAGACGAATGCGGCTCATGGGTGTCGGCCGTCTTGCATTTTGCCTATGAAATCTACGAATTCACCGGCAAAGAAGAGATGATTCCTCCGTCCATTCACGATATTTGGGACGAATACTGCGCCTATGTGAAAAAAATGGAGACCCCGGCGGAGAAGCGCTATCTCCAGATTCACAACGGCCACTGCACATTTCTGATGCCCGAGGAGCGGCGCTTTATCACGCCCAAAGCCATTGAGGGTTCGTGCATCGTGGGCACGCCGGACGAGATTATTGATAAGCTGCGCGCCGCAGAGAAAAACGGGCTCAAGGAAGTCAGCCTACTTCCGCCGATGGCCAGCGCCCGCAAAGTGCTCACCGATTTTCAAGACAAGGTCATGGCGCGGTATTGAGATGCAGCAGCGGAAATAGGCACGGCATACGAGCTACGCACAGGGGGATGCGAACGACCACCTCCGTTTAAAAAGCCCAGAATTTTGTAGGTTTTTTTTAATGTTTAGCGGAAATCGTATTATAATCCGCGCGCGTAAACGCGACACGGGTGAACTCTTCACAACGGCAGGCGGTTGAGATCCAGATAGCGGCTGTCAAACCGCCGGACCCATTCGGCGTCAGTGTACTTGCGTAGACTGGACACGAAGGTCTCAAGCGTCCACGCCTCAAATGTGCGGGCATCGCTGAGACAGTTCCGGTAGTCTGCGACTGCCTGCTCACAGGTAGTGTTCACTGCGGGGTATAACAAGACGAAACAGGCGTCATCGAAACCGCCTGCTTTGCACCACACTCCCATCAGCAGATGGTCTCGCCAGAGCTGCTGGAGTCCATCGACTTTCGGTTGGTCAGCTTGCCGCAACGTGTCCAGACGCTCCTCGTGGAAGCAGCCCATCTCGGCGGCAATCGTAGCGTAGCGTGTGTGGTGCGCGAGATAGTAATTCTCTTCTTTATTTTCGAGATTCTCGTGATACTTCACCTCGATGCCGAGAAACCCGCACTGGCCTGTGGCGTTCCGGTAGGTGACATAGACATCGAAAGCCGTCTTGTCGTCGGTATAGCGGGGGTCGCCTCGCCCCGGCGACCATTCAAACTCTATGGCGGTGACCTGTGCCACCCGGCCCTTGCTCATGTCACTTAGTACCTGGGACGCCAAGTCTAGGTTTTTGGCCAATTCGCCAAAGAGGTTGAAGCAGAGCGGCTGACTGGACAGCAGATTGTTGTAAATCCGTGGGGACTGGTAGCCTTTGCCACGCCGCTTAGGTCCTTCCACCTCCTTCCTGACCACTTCACGGATGGTCAACGTCAGATAATTATCCAGGGTTTCCTTGGCTGCGGGCCAGGCTAACTGGTTTCCGTATTTCCTAGCCGGGAGTCCCTGTTCCTCTCTCCAGAGGGATTGCAGCAGCCGCAATTTCCGCTGGTAGTCTTTTTTGTTCTCTACCCACGCGTCATGGCGTTGCAGAATGTCTTTCGGTGGAGTGGGCATGTCTCTTCTCCTATCGACAGGCTTGAGTCAGAAGCTGAACAGGTGTCAGCAGGCGCGAAGGAAGTGGGGACAGATTTATAAGGCGTATCCTTCCCACGATGAGGGCTACGTTGCAATCTCGACCTGGTCGCCAACCGACACTAGCCCAGGAGTCCTCACCGTGGCATAGACCCCAAAATTCTGGTTGGCCTCACGCACCAGGGTGCGCATGATCTTGGGGTCTTTTGGCAGGTTTGCACAGCCGAGGGTGGTCATAACGCAGCGCAGACAGTTCATTGTCACGTCGAGGGTCATATTCCCGATACGGAGCTGTTTGCCCGGCCACGCAGTCTCAACAAAACCGCTCGCCTCCTCGGTCCCAATCAAAAAATTCGGGCGAAAGCGCCGGGCGTCGATCTGCGAAGTCGGGCTCAGGGACCGCAGTTGCTGCAACGACGCCTCGGTCACCAACAGCAGCGGGAAGGCGTCGAAATAGGTGCCCGGAGGCGAGGCGTATTGCAGAATCTCTTTGGGGAAGATGGATAAATCCGGCAGGGGTTCGTCTGGCTCCAAACCGAGGAGGCTTCGTAGCTCTTCTGCCGGATTGCTATGCGTCGGCTTTCCGCGTCGATAGTGTTCAAGGTTTTCGGCCGGCTGAATCGGCCAGATGGAAACCTGATGGTCCAGAGCCTGACTGAGTTGGGCTGCGGCGTCCGGGTCGTTGGACAAGAAGGTCGTACCGTCCGGAACGGTGATTTCAACCGGGCCGATCTGTTCTTTTGTCGGGCTGTCCGGATAGCGCGCCTGACAGTGCATCAGGCTCGGAATTTTTTTGGCGCTCGTAATGCCCCCCCGAACTTCGTCCCGCACTGCCCAGCCCCGGTCGCCCACCACGCCCTGGGGGCTGACCTCGGTCTGCTCCAGCAGTTCGCCCAGCATACTCTTGAACGGATAGCGCCAGATCTGTTTAACCGTCCCGACTCGCATCCTGTCCTCCCTCGCTCTCTGTGAGCACCCTATTTGCCGGAAAACTCGGGCCGACGCTTTTCCACAAAATGGGCCACCCCTTCCTTAAAGTCTTCGCTGCCGAAGCTCGCGCTCATCTCGGCCAGACCGGCCTGCAGCGAGGCTGCGAAATCAACGTCCTGCGCCCGAAAGAGTTGTGATTTCATGACCCGCATGGAACGCGGCGACACCATGGTAGCCAGTTCAAGCGCATAGGCCCGGACTTCCGACATAAAGGAGTCAGCCGGATAGAGGCGATTCACCAGGCCCA
>JAJDZM010000305.1 GCA_022824615.1 Candidatus Binatia bacterium
GGGTGAGTTATGCTAAAGGCCGCGGGAATCTGATCCTGAGCTATCCGGGCCGTTCTGTTGGACGTACCAACCAGACCGTTGCTTTCGTGGGTGCCCATCTCGATGTGGTGCCGGCCGACCCAAAAGACTGGCAGCGCCCCCCCTTTGCGTTGCAGGTCGAGGGAGACCGAATGTACGGGCGAGGGGTTACAGACTGCCTGGGCCATGTCGCCGTTCTGACCGACCTCTTTGATCAGCTCGCCGAGTCTGAAGTGGAGCTCGACCATAGTGTTGTCGGAGTCATTATTGCCGACGAGGAACTCTCCAACACGCACGGCGTCGGGATTGGCCGGCTGGTCAAAGACGGACGGCTCGATCACCTTAAGAACGGACCGCTGTACTGGATCGATAGTGCTGACTTCGGACCAACCACGGCAACCGCCGGGATGGCCCTGTGGCGACTGGCTATTGAAGGCAAGGGCAGCCACTCCGGGTTTCCGCAGAACGGGATCAATGCCGCGGAACTGGCCACGGAAGTGACCCGTGCCCTCCAGCAGTGGTTTTACGCCCACTATCCCGCTCACCCAAAAGAACAGGAGTACGGTTTTCGAGCGCCCTCGTCGCTCAAACCGACGCGGGTGCAGGTCGAGAACGATACGCTGACGAAAATTCCGTCCACGGCCCGTATTGAAGGCGATATTCGTCTGACGCCGTGGTATGACCCTGACGAAGTGAAAAAAGGGCTGACGGCCTTTCTGGAAACGCTGGATGTCAGCCACCTGCCGGTCTTTGGTCCGGGCCGCTACGCCTGTAACGGGCAGGTCGGGACGGCACGGTTTGAGATGTTGGGAACGCCGTCCGGCGGAATGGCGTGTGACCAGACCTCAGCCGGCTATGCGGCCCTCGCCCAAGCGGTTGCGGCAGTGCGGCCCGACGCTCAGCCCTTTGCCCTGACGGGCAGCCTGCCCTATGTCCGCTTTTTGCAGGAACACGACTTTGACGTACAAATTACCGGTTTCGGTAGAAATGAAGCCTACCACGCGCCGAACGAATTTGCCGAACTGTCCCATATGCAGGACGGCTTTCGCGTCCTGTGTCGCCTGCTGCGACACTTCGGCTAGAGCGGCGCGCTAGCGATGGCGGAAGGTGATCCGGCCACGTTCGAGGTCGTACGGGGAGATCTGAACCGTGACGCTGTCACCCTGAATGATTTTAATGAAAAATTTGCGCATCTTGCCCGCAACATGGGCGAGGATGGAGTGGCCGTTCTCAAGCTCAACGCGGAAGAAAGCGTTGGGCAACACCTCGGTGACGGTTCCATTCATTTCAATCACATCTTTTTCAACTGCGGGTTCGGTATTCCGCTCCTTCCGCCTCCGCTTGCCACCACCGCCGCCTCTTCGACGTGGTCCAGCCATAAGACCTCCTCTGTACACACTAAAAAGAAACCCCGGGTGACGCGTACACGGCCTCCGGGGTTGCGTTCTTCACAATCGGTTCAGACGAAAAAATCCCAGTAATAGTAGGGACAACTAGCAGATCACTCCAGTGAAGACAACCTGAATGTAGGCGGGTCAGGCGCTCTTACCCGTCGCCGGCTGGAGCGTAGGGCTTGGCTCCACTGCTTTGGGGGCATCACTGGGAAGGAACCAGACCAATATCCAGGGCAGGAGAGGCAAGAGCGCGATAAGCTGCATGGTGGTTGCAAGCCCCCACATATCGGCCGCAACTCCAAGGACGGCAACCCCCAGACCGCCCACCCCGATACCGAGGCCGGTCATGAGGCCGGCGGTGATGCCCAGCCGACCCCGCATGAGACCCTGAGCAATGACCAGGGTGACAGAGAACATCGGAGCCAGACACATCCCGGCTAGTCCCAGGATCACGATACTGGTCGTTCCGTGTGTCTGTAGAAAGAGGAAGATCAACGGGCACAGCAGTCCGGTGCAATAGACCAGAAAGCGTTTGTGGCCAATATGGTCGGCCAGCGGCCCACCCAGCAGCGTGCCGACCGCTCCGGCGATCAGGAATAAGGACAGCACCGAGCCGACCCTGAGCGTATCCCCGCCCTGATCAGCCAGATAGAGCGGAACGTAGGTTGACATACCCGCGTGGACGCAGGCTCCGAGGGTTACAATACTCAACACCAGGGCCAGGGCAGAACGCGGAATGGCCGCTACGGCCGTAGCCGCGTTGGTGAGCGCCGGCCTGGTTTGTGACAGCCAGGGAAGGGATCGCATAAAGAGTGCGCCAACCAGAAGCCCCGGTATCCAGAACAGCAAGAGACCACTTTGGCCGAAAGCAGCCAGACAAAAGGCGACGGCCAGCGGGCCCAGCCCCAAGCCGAGGTTACCGCCTACGGAAAAGAGTGAGATACCGGTCGCTTTTTTCTCTCCGGTGGACAGGTAGGCGGTTTTATAGGCCTCGGGGTGATAGCTGGCAATACCGACCCCACTGATGAAGACGACGACGAGTAGGGCGGGGTAGCTTGTCACCAGTCCCACACTGGCCATCCCGCAGGTCGCCGCCACGACTCCAAACGGCAGCAGCCAAGCCTGGGCGCTGCGGTCAGACAGATAGCCGAAGAGCGGCTGAATAATGGAAGACGTCATATTCGCGATCAAGACGAGGGCTCCTATCATCGTATAGGACAAACCAAAGCTGGTTTTGAGAAAGGGCAGCAGGGCGGGCAGGGCGCCGGTATTCAGGTCAACCATCAGATGCCCCAGTCCCAATAGTGCGAGCGCTTTTTTATTCATGGCGGCCTATCATGTCACGCTCGTGGTACCGCTGCCAGGGTCCGACGCTGCAATCTGAAACCCCGATCAAGATAGTTGATCGTGCTCCCGGTGGTCAGCAAACTGACCAGCCGATAGCGGACGGGAAAGGCCGTGCCAGCCATGAATAGTCTCTATACTGCTCCTACTGCATACGCGCGCCAGCCAGAAAGGCGATAACGTGGCAAGGCTCATCCCAAGGGTTGTGCCAACGGTGCATAGTCCCGCTCTGAACGATCGCATCTCCTGCGCCAAGCTCGGTTTTTGAGCCGTCGTCGAGTTCGAGGACGCAACGGCCAGACACGATATACAGCGTATCGACGGTCGCCGAGCGATGCATCCCCGGATCGTCCGGTTCCATGGTTGCCAACAACCCTGGAAACAGGCGCTCGACTTCGGCGGTGGCCGCTTCCGGGTCGGTGTCCACGGGCGGGGTGCTGTCCGGAGCCAAAACAAATGAGACAAAGCGGAACCCGCCGACTGGTGGAAACCAGTCGTGATGGCGCGGTTTGCCCCCATCGTCAGGATAGGTGAGGGTTTCGTCCGCACCCCACAGGGTGGCCAACGTCGCACCGGGTAAGCCGGGGACCTGAATGCCTGTCACTTCTCCATCGCTCGCAATAATGGATTTGCCGTCCGCTCGGTGGCCGGTAACAACACGTCTCATTAGTCTCTCCTCCGTACTTCCTTCGCTTATATACATTCGTCCTTTGCGTGTATGCCTGTCTGGTCCGTTGTGTCAACTGAACCACAGCGAAACACCACCCCTCAGTCTGAACGAGGTGGAGAGGGACTGGGCCGAGTTGTCCTCCTCTCCATTTCCTGTTCTTATCCCTGCAGGGAGACCCTCAGGTGAAACTTTCTGCAATCCTTCCTCTGTTGTTTGTGAGGGTGATTGAGGCTTGGAGGTGGTGTGTTCTACGGTGAGTTTTTTGCCCTCGCCGCGGCGTGCCTGTGGGGGATGTCGCCCATCTTTATCCGTAAGGGGCTGCCGTACGCGAGTGTCTCGGTCGGGCTGCTGTGCGGGTTGGGTGCAAGCCTGCCGTTGATGGCCCTGGTCTTTGCACTTCATCCGCGTTCGGTGACGCAGGTGATTACGCCCCAGGCTGCGCTGTGGTTTATCGCCGCGGGCATCGTTGGTCCATGTTTAGGCCGGATGTGTAATTACTTGGGGGTTGCTCATCTTGGGGCGGCCAAGAGCACGCCCTTGGTGAATACCGCGCCGCTTTTTACGACGGTTTTTGCATTGCTCTTTTTGCAGGAGGATATAGGCTTCAAGATTCTGAGCGGTATCCTGAGCGTTGTGGCCGGGGTGGTGATTCTGACCGGACAAAACCGCGGGGAAGGTCGGAGATGAGGACGAGCACTCTCCTCTATCCGTTTCTTGCCGCCTTCTGTTACGGGATGAATCCCATTCTTGCCAAACTCGGTTTGCAGTCGAGTAATGAGCCGGTGTTTGGTGCGTGCATCGGCATTCTTGCCGGCGTGGTGGTGTATGCGGCCTATTTTTTTGCGAGTGGCCAGGCAGGCCAGTTGTTCTCCTTACCGCGTCGGGCGGGCGTCTATTTTGGTCTGGCCGGTCTGGCCTCAACTCTGGCTATTTTTTCGCTGTTTTTTGCGCTGGAATACCTGCCCGCCGTGGTTGTTGCTCCCTTCACCTCAGTCGTACCGCTCGTCACGCTTATCCTGAGCCATCTGGTACTGCACGATAGTGAACGCATCACCAAGGCCGACGTGGCCGGGACGATCTTCATTGTCGGGGGGATAGCGCTGTTGGTCAGTTAAGTTTGGTGTAGGGGCAATTCATGAATTGCCCCTACGAGGAAGAGAAAGCCGGCGTCTCCGAGAAGGCCAGCACGTCCGCACACCACTCGCCCACCGCCAGCAGCGTGTCTTCGCGAAAGGCCGCGCCCATGAGTTGCAGACCCAAGGGCAGGCCGGTTTGACTCAGCCCTGAGGGCAAGGCCAGGCTCGGCAGACCGGAAAAGGTTGCCGGACCGTTAAAGGTCGGATCGCCGGTGGTGGCGAAGCCTTTGGGAGCGGGGGCCGGGGTTGCCGGAGTCAGCAGGGCGTCAACCGTCCGGCAGAGCGCGTCCATCTCAGTCCGAAACGTGTGTTGGTGGCGTTGGGCCTCCATATACTCCACGCCGGAGACCTGGAGGCCCTTCTCGATCAAGTCCTTCATCTGCGGGCTGTACTGCTCTTTATACCGATTGTAGACCTCACTGTGTGAATAGGCCGACTCAACGAACATCATCCTGAAGTGGGCTTCGGGCTCGCCTTTGAAGCTCTCCGGGAGTGCAACCTCGGTGATATGCGCCCCGGCCTGGGTCAGTTGCTCCACCACTGCTTCAATATGCTGCTGGGTTTCCGCATCGGCTTTTTCAAGAAAGAACTCTCGGACCAGGCCGATGCGGGGTGGCTGCGGATCGGCCAGAGCGGCGGTGTAGTCCGGGATCGGTTGCGCCGCGCTCATCGGGTCGTTAGCGTCCTCGCCGGCCAGGGCCTGAAGCAGCAGGGCCGTATCCGCCACAGTCCGAGAAAAAATCCCCACATGGTCCAGACTGCCGGCCAGGGGGTAGACGCCGTAGGCGCTAATCCGGCCAAAGGTCGGCTTGAGGCCGACGCAACCACAGTAGGCGGCTGGGCGTATGGTCGAGCCATAGGTCTGAGAGCCTAGGGCACCAAAGCACATCTGCGCGGCCACCGCAGCCGCCGACCCGCTGCTGGAGCCGCCTGGTGTGTGTTCAAGATTCCAGGGATTGTGGGTTGGCGACGGAGCCAGGGCGGCAAATTCCGTGGTCTGGACTTTGCCCAGAACGATCGCTCCGGCTTCCTTGAGGCGACGCACGGCGGTGGCATCATAGTCCGGAACATAGTCGGCATAAATAGGCGACCCCATCGTCGTCTTCATCCCGGCGGTAAAGAAAATGTCCTTGAGGCCGAGGGGGATACCGTGCAGCGGACCCCGGTACTGCCCGCTGTTGATTTCCGTTTCGTACTGCTGGGCGGTAGCTAAGGCGCCCTCTTGGTCAACCGTTACCCAGGCGCGGAGCTGTGGTTCAAGCTGGTCCAGGCGGTTCAGACAGGACTGGACCAGGGTTACGGGGGAGAGCTGCTGGGTACGGATGCGTTCAGCGGCTGTGGCGATAGTGAGCGCGTATGGTTGTGTCATGCTAGAAACCTTTCGTACAGGTGAGCGTGTCCCTCGTAGCAAAAGAAATGAAACGTGGTCAATCTGCCCACTCCATCCAAGAGGCCTGCGGTTCGCTTAGCCCGGTGTTAGCCAGAATAAACAATCCTCTTAGAAACTTTACTACGGCCGGAATGATATCTCAGCGCTCAGACTACACCTTCAAATATAATCGCTCGCTGGGGCGGCACGGATGGTTGCGACTGACTCCGGCCTACTCGGTCAAACTTGTTGGCAGAATCATCGACGATCTGCCAGACACCTGTAACATCCTCGACCCATTCTCAGGGACAGCCACTACTGGAGTTGTGGCCGCAGAACGCGGTTACAAAAGCACACTGTTTGATATTAACCCTTTTCTGGTCTGGTTCGGCAATATCAAGCTCGCGAATTTGTCTGGAGACGACAGCGCAGCCCTTCGAGACGCTCTGCGGAATGTTGTCCTCAGTGCCACAGACACCCAGGATGAATCCTTGTGGCTTCCGTCCCTCAAGAACATCGAAAGGTGGTGGAGTAGGGAGACGCTCATAACACTTGCTCAGCTTCGCGCCTCGCTTGTCAAAATAATCGACGAACCGAAGAATGCTGGCTTTCTTTCTCTACTCTGGATAGCGTTCGCTAGAGTTGCCATTGAGCATTCAGCCGCAGCGTTTAATCACGTTTCAGTTTCCTTTCAGGATGATACCGTATCTCACTCGAAGCAGGAAATTCTTCTGGCTTTCGAGAGCTATGCAGAAGCCTTCATTGCCAGTGCGACAGCGCCTTTACCGGGAAAAGGGATCGTTCATCTGCACAATAGCGCCTCTCCCTTTCATGAGGAGTCACAATTCGATGCCATTATTACCTCTCCTCCCTACCCAAATCGTATAAGCTATATCCGGGAGCTTCGTCCCTCTATGTTTTGGCTCGGTTTTCTGGGCGAGGCGCGAGAAGCGGGTGAACTGGATTGGCAGGCAATTGGAGGCACCTGGGGGATTGCAACCAGCCGCTTAACTACCTGGTCGCCTACCCATGAGTGCGCGATTCATTCCTTGGATACAGTTGTGGAAAAAATTAAAAGGACCGGAGAAAAGAATAGCGAATTGCTCTCGATATATGTGAAGAAATATTTTTATGATGTGGACGAACACCTCCGATCGATTCAATCCGCACTGAAACCTGGCGCTGAAGTGCATTACATCATAGGCAACAGCACTTTCTATGGTGTCCATGTAGACACGCCCGACTTATATGAGGAGTCTCTTCTTGCACGTGGGTTCAAAAATGTTTCCTCAAGAGTCATCCGAAAAAGGAATAGCAAAAAGGAGCTATTTGAATACTGTACTTCCGCGACTTATGGCCGAGCAAAAAGGGAATACCGTCAGACCGCATCAGAGAATCCACACGAGCATTCGTATAAACCTCGATATGAACAACTGAGGCTGCTGGAGTCAGAGGCGAAATATCTGGAGAAGCAAAGGCCCACAAGCTGATATACCTGATGCCTTGCCGCACACAATTTATGTATACACAGCCTGATCTATAACCTGCGTTTTAGTCTTTCACCAACTCGTCAAGCTGAACAAGAATGCCGTCCGGGTCACGCAGGAAGGCGCTGTTAAAGTTACCGTCTGTTGTTTTGGTGACGGTCGGCGGCACAACAAAGTCGGCGCCCCTGGCCTTCAGTTCTTCATAGACCCGAGGGAGATTCTCCACCCAAAAGGCATAGTGATGGATACCGATCTGATCGAGTTTGATCGGCTCGCCGCTGGCCGGCTTATCCGAGTGTTCGGACAGGACCAAAAATGCCTCATACGGACCTTTCTTCCAATACAGCGTCGCCACCCGCCGCTGGTCGTGCGGCTCTTTATACAAAGCCGGCAGGACCGTCCCCTGGGTTGACTGCACTTCATCCCGGATTACCTCAAAGCCGAGCAGATCGCGATAAAAACCTAGCGAGGCGTCCATATCTCGCACGCCAACGGCAATATGGGACACACCGTTTGTCACCATGAATCATCCCTCCTTGTGTCTGCCCTATTCTTGACAGGTCTGGAGCAGACATACAAGAAGACAGAGAACGAGTAGACGCACTCCACAGGCGTAAGCCGAAAAAAAGGATGGGATTATGCAGCAATCCGGACTCAAAGCAGAAGGCGTACGCTGGGACCTGGGAGGACTGTATGCCAGCCCGGACGACCCGCAGCTTGAGGCTGACCTTGCGGAGGCGTGCCGTCGGGCGGAAGTCTTTGCGGAGACCTATCGTGGCGAGATTGAAAGCGGGCAGGTCGATGGGACGGCACTCGCCCTGGCGTTGGCCGAGTATGAAGCTATCGCCGAGCTCCGCCGCCGCCCTGCCTTTTACGCCTCGCTCCTGTTTGCGGCTGATACCCAGAACCAAATGGCCCAGCAGCTTGTTCAATACACGCGTGAAGCTGCCACCAGCATAGAGAACCTGCTGGTCTTCTTCTGTCTGGAACTCATCGCGTTACCGGACGAGCAGCTTGCCCAACTCCTCACCGTCCCGGAGCTGCAAGATTATCAACACTATCTGGAAGCGGTCCGGCGCTTGAGGCCGCATACGCTGAGTGAAAAAGAAGAGCAACTCCTGAATCAGAAAAATCTCTCGGGCAAACATGCCTTTCGGCAGCTCTACGACGAATTGAGCGGCTCGCTTCGGTTTCCGCTCACCGGGGATGGCGAAGAACGGCTGATCACCGATAGTGAGATCATGGCGCTGCTGCGCCATCCGGACAGCGGGCTGCGTGAGCGGGCTCTGACCGTATTCTTAGAAACCTACGCCCAGCACGCACTTGTCCTGACCTCTGTTTTTAACAATCTGCTGCTCGATCATAAGATCGAGTGTGAGCAGCGCCAGTATGACGATGTGACGCTGCCCACCCACCTGTCGAACGAGATTGCCCCTCCAACCGTCGAGGCGATGATGCAGGCAGTCGAACGCCACTATCCTGTGGTCCAGGAATATTTTCGGCTGAAGGCGGAATTGCTCGGGGTCGAACGCCTCAAGAACACGGACCTGTACGCGCCGATTGAAGCCGAGGCCGAGGAAATCCCTTTCACGGATGCTCGGGATTTGATCCTGACCGCCTTTGGGAATTTTAACGACCGGTTTGCGGCCCTGGCCGAAGAGTTTTTCCAGAATCGTTGGATTGATGCCGAAGTCCGCGCCGGGAAACGCGGCGGTGCCTTTTGTGCGGCCCTGTCACCCGCCCACCATCCATATGCGCTGTGTAGCTATACCGGCACCGGACGCGCGGTCTCGACTATAGCCCACGAGCTGGGCCACGGCATTCATTACCTGCTGGCGCGGCGTCAGAAATTTCTGCACTACGATGCTCCCCTGGTGCTTGCGGAGACGGCCTCGGTCTTTGCGGAAATTGTTTTGACCCGGCACCTGCTGAATAAGGCCGAGCAGCCGGACACGCGCCGTGCCTTGTTGTGCGAGGTCTTGGAGGAGATGTACGGCACGGTCTTTCGCCAAACCGCCCTGACTCGCTTTGAGATGGCGGCGCATGCCAAGCGCCGGGACGGGCAACTCAGTGCTGACGACCTCTGTGAACTATGGATGGCGGAACAGGGCAAGCTCTTTGGTGAGAGCGTTGAGCTGTTGCCCGTCTATCGCTGGGGCTGGTCGTATATTCCGCATTTTATTCACAGCCGGTTCTACTGTTATTCCTATCCGTTCGGCGAGTTGCTCACCCTGGCCCTGTATCAGCGCTATCTCGACCAGGGAGAAGATTTTGTGCCTGGGTATTTACGCCTGTTGGAGAGCGGCGGCTCGCAGCGGCCGGAACACGCCCTGGCGCAGATGCGTATCGATATCAATCAGCCCGAATTCTGGGACCAGGGTTTTCAGGTCATTCGGGGCTTTCTGACCGACCTCCGGGCAACCCTCTAAAAGGAACACCACCCTATGTACGCGCGGGTTATTCCCGTCCAATGCAGACCGGGACTCCTGACAGACTTCCTGTCCGTCTACCGGAGTGCGGTGATGCCTCCCCTGGTCCAGGAGCCTGGATTCAGCGGGACCCTGGTGCTGTCCGACCAGGAGATGCATACGGGTTTCATCGTCACCTTATGGAACTCCACAACCGCGTTGGCCCGCTCCGAACTGAAAAGCCGGAAGGCGGTTGCCGCCATGTTGTTGCCGTTTCTGACTGCCCACCCCCAGCCCGAACACTACGAGGTCCTGGTCCGGGCCGGCCAGCATATTGGCGGGCTGTTCGCCCGGATGATTACCCTGCCCGTTCCCGGAGAACAGCTTGACTCGGCGCGAGCCATTTATGAGCAAGAATATCTGCCCATCCTCAGGCGGCAACCCGGCTTTCACGGTGTGATGTGGCTGGCTAATCGCTCGCAGGGCAGCGGACGGGGGCTGAGCTTTTGGACCAGCAAAGAACAGATGCAGGCCGCCGACCGGGAGAACGAGATTTTTCCTCGGGTCTTATCCCGGCTGGCGCAATATTTTTCCGCCCCTACCGAGCGGGGTTATTACGCCGTTTCCGTGCAGATGTAGCTCATCGAAAATCAGCCGAGCTGCTGCTTAGCGGTGATGTCCCGTTCCAGGGTCTTGCCGGTCAGCCAGAAAAAGACGGCAGACAGCAGACTGGTGCTGACGCCGACGCCGAGCAGGGAGTAGCGAATCGCGTCTGGCGTCCCTATCAGATCGTTGAGAATACCGACCGTTTGGGGGCCGGCCCCCAGGCCGATCATCGTCAGGATAAAAATAAAGACTGCCGAAGCCGTTGCCCGCATGGTCGGCGGAGCCAAGTCTTGCACAATCGAGCCGGCCGGTCCTATCCACATCGTGCCAAAGATGTTCGCCGGGAAGAAGCTCAATAACGCCAGGGTGGTATTATCGAGTACCAGGGCTGCGACGATAAAGGGCGTCGAACAGAGTGCGCCAACCAGACTGATATAGGCTCGCGCCTTGGGCTGGCCCCTGACCCAGCGGTCCGCAAGCCAGCCGCCGGAAAAGGCGCCAATCGCGCCGCCTATGCCGGTAATCCAGGACAACCACAAGCCCAGCTCTCCGGGTGTCATGCCGTGCAGCCGAATGAAAAAGGCCGGAATCCAGGCCGCGAGCCCATAACCCACAAACGCTTGAAAGGCCGCCGCCAAACTGATGCGACGACCGCTGGGCAGGCGGGTCAGAAACCGCCAGGTTTCCCCCAGGCTGTAGGAACGACTCGTGGTTGCCGTCCGTTCGCTCATACCTCGCGGGGGCTCGCGGACCGTGAAACGGACCACGACGGCCATGGCGACACCGGGAAGGCCGATAACCATAAACGCTACCCGCCAGCCAAAGGCATCATTCAGCCAGCCGCCCAACCAGAAGCCCAGACCCACGCCCATGTAAATGCCACACGCATACACGGCGAGCACGGTCGCACGTTTTTCCGGGGGGAAATAGTCGGACAGCAGAGAGTGCGCCGGCGGAGTGCAGCCCGCCTCACCTATGCCGACGCCCACCCGGGCCAATGCCAGATCGGTAAAATTCCGTGCCAGGCCCGAGGCCGCAGTCATCAGGCTCCAGGTCGCGAGACTCAGAGCAATCAGGCTTCGCCGGACCCAACGGTCGGCGACACGGGCGAGCGGCAGACCGGCAATCGCATAAAAAACCGCAAAGGCAAAACCGGTCAGAAACCCCATGGCCGTGTCCGAGACTTGCAGGTCCTCCTTAATCGGCTGGAGCAAGATGGCCAGGATTTGACGGTCAATGAAATTAAACACGTACACCACAAAGAGGACGGCCAGGACGTAATAGGCATACGGTCCGCCGACCTCAGGGGGTGCGTCGTGGGGCTGAGAAATAGGGCTATTCTGGTCGAGAGTCTCTTCTTGTGAGGTAGGTGGCATGCGTTTCCTTTTTTGACAGGCTCCCCTTCTCGCCTGAAGCGTGCACGGTTGTCAAGCGCCGTCTTGGCAGAACAGACACGGCGAATAGCTGACGCTCAAAAGGGGACGTGCTACAGTCGCGCGACTGAACTGAGCCCAAGAAAGGATAAGAGAAAAATGGCCTATAAAATTTCCATTGGCATCGATTGGCAGGGTAAGCTCGACTACCAGGCGCTGTGTGAAAAGGTACAAATCGCGGAGGCGGCCGGGGTGCATTCGGCCTGGGTGCCGGAAGCCTGGGGGCGGGATGCGTTCACCATCTTGACCCTGTTGGCCGACAAGACGAAGCGTATCAATCTCGGCACGGCGATTGTGAATACCTACTCGCGCACGCCTGCCGCGCTGGCCCAGCATTTCGCCACCCTGGACGAGGTTTCTGGGGGGCGTATGCTGCTCGGTCTGGGGACGAGTGGCCCCCAGGTGATTGAGCATTTTCACGGGGGCGCGTTCCAACCGCCCCTCCAGCGTATGCGTGAGTATGTGGAGATCATCAACACCCTGATGAAAGGCGAGCCGCTCAAATACTCGGGCAAGGTGTTCGACCTGCAACGCGGCTTTACGTTGCGCTTCCAGCCCGTTCGCGACCATATTCCGATTTATCTGGCAACGCTGAATGCCAAGAGTGTAAAAATGACCGCGGCGCTGGCAGACGGCTGGCTGCCGATCATGATTCCCCTCGGACACCTCAAGAGCGAAATTGACAATCTGCGCCAAGCCAGCGTGGCCGCCGGCCGTCCGGCCAATGCGGTCGCCATCCGTTCGCCAGGCACCATCACGGTGACTTCACAGGTTGACAAAGCCCGCGCCGCCTCAGCCGGTATGCTGGCCTTTTACATTGGCCGTATGGGCACGTTCTACGCGGCCCAACTCACCCGGCTGGGCTATGGAGAAGCGGTCGAAACCGTCAAAGAAGCCTGGGCCGCTGGCTCACGCGCCGCCGGTGAAGCCGTGCCCGCTCAGTTGGTCGATGCAACCGGCTGCGTAGGGTCGGTGGAAGCCGGAATCGACCGCCTGCAAGCCCAGGAGGAGTGCGGAGTGGACCTGCATCACGTCAATGTACAGGCAGAGAATAATAGAGAGTATGAGCAGATTTTGGCGAAGTTGGTCGGGTGAGGTGGCGAGACGGCCCTTCTGACTGCTCCTGGCTCTTCTTGATCCCCTCCTGCGGAGGGGTGGCCGAAGGCCGGGGTGGGTTTCTCCCACGGCTCTACTGCCCAAACGTCTCAACCAGCGTATGCAGGTCTTCCCTGGTGATTTGGCTCGTCGGTGGAGATGCGACTATCGGGTGCTGTACGCCGGCGTTGGTAAAATGACCGAGTTGGGTGCGGCAGTCTTCGGGCGGACCGAATATAAACAATTCTTCGACCATAGAGTCTGGAATGGACTCCTCCGCCCCCTTCCGGTCGCCGGCCTGCCAGCGGGCATGCACTTCATCCAGAATATCGCTATAGCCAAAGCGACGAAAACCCTGGATATACGTGTTGGCCTGACAGTAGCCCACCAACACGTGGCGCAGTTGCCGCAGGGCCTGCTCCCGGTCCTGTCTGACCAGCGTATGCACATAGCAGCCGATATCGATGTCGCTCAGGCTGCGTCCGGCACGCTCCGCCCCTTTTGCAATCTCGGCCAGCGAATGGGGAATCTGTCGCGCCGGTAGCCAGGCCAGCAGCACGCCGTCCGCAATCTCTCCGGCTAACTGGAGCATGCGCGGGTTCACAGCCGCCAGATAGATCGGCATGGCCCCCGACAGGCGCAGGCTGAGGCGAAAGCTCTGTGGTCGGTAAAACCCGTTGGTGCGTGTGACCCGCTCGCCGGCCAGCACGCGGCGGACAATATCCACATACTCGCGCGTGCGGGCCACGGGCCGGTCCCAGGCAATACCGTGAAAGGTGTTGATATTGCGCGTGCTCACCCCGATGCCCAACCGTGCCCGGCCTGGCGCAACCAAATCCATGCTGGCGGCCTGCATGGCGGTGAGCGTTGGCGGGCGGAGGTAGAGCGAGATAATGCCCGTACCGACATGAATGCGCTGCGTGGTGGCCAGAAAGGCGGTGACCAGCGTACTCGTCTCCGTACCCCATGCCTCACCGAACCACAGGCTCTCGAAGCCGCATTCTTCGGCCTGGCGTGCGACCTGCTGATACACCTCGAAATGATGTCCGGTCGGCGGCAGGCCCAATCCTATGCGCATAGTGTCTCTCCCTTTTCCAGAATTACGTCCCGGGTCTAATCGCTTTCGTGTTCTTCGGCTAATGCAGTCCATTCCACGTACTGCTCGTCGAGTTGCTGTTTGACCTGCTCATACCGGCCGGCCACATCACGAGCTTTTTCTCGGTCTTGAAATGTCTTTTTATCCGCAAGGCGGCGTTCGAGTTTTTCTTTGTGGTCCTCTAGCGTGGCGATATGTTGCTCCAGCGCGGCCAACCGTTTGGCACGTTTTTGTCGTTCGGCCCGGGCGGCCTTTTGCTGTTGATAGGAGAGCTTGCCGTGCTTTGCCTCGCGGATGGCGGCCAGCGTCCCTTCAATACCCGCCGCGCTTGCCGTAGGCGAAGCAACGGCTGCCCGCTGGACTACGCTCTGAAGGCGAACCTGTTCCTGGGATGGAGACGGGTCTGTCTGTCGTTCTTTCCGGTCCAGAAACTCCTCAAACGTTCCGGGGTAGGTGGTGCAATACCCATCTTGGAGTTCGAGCACTTTTGTTACCAGACCGCTGAGAAAATAGCGGTCGTGCGACACCACGACAAAAGTTCCCGCATACTGCAGCAGGGCTTCTTTCACGATGTCTTTGGTGCGGATATCGAGATGGTTGGTGGGCTCATCCAGAATGAGCAGATTCGAGGCCTGCAACAGCATTTTTGCTAACGCCAGTCGACTTTTTTCACCGCCGCTGAGCACGGCAACTCGCTTTTCGATCGCATCCCCGGAAAAGAGAAAGGCCCCCAGCAGGGTGCGGAGCTGAGGGACGATGTCGGTTGCGGCTTCCCGGAGGAGCTCTTCATACACCGTATTGTTGGTCTGTAAGCGTTCGGCCTGTTGCTGGGCATAGTAATCGAGGACGACCTGGTGGCCGAGCTGACGGCCGCCTGAGGTGGGCTCTTCAACCCCGGACAGAACACGGCTGAGGGTGGACTTGCCCGCCCCGTTGACGCCGACCACCGCAACCCGGTCTCCGCGCTCAATCACCAGGTCCAGGTGCTCAAACACCTGCACGTTGTCATAGCGTTTGCTGACCCCGTGTAATTCGATCACCCGTCGGCCGCTCCGGGGAGCCTGAGGAAAATGGAAACGGACACCCTTGGGCACGGTTTGGGGCGGGTCGAGCTTTTCCATTTTCTCCAACTGTTTGACCCGACTCTGGACCTGCGGGGCCTTCCGGGCGTTATAGCGAAACGTATTGATAAAGCGGGTCAGGCGCTCAATCTCTTCCTGCTGGGTGTCATAGGCTTTTCGATACGACTCCAGGTGTTCTTCAAACACGCGCTCAAAGGTCGAATAATTGCCCGTATACTCGGTCAGAGTACAGCGGTGCAGGGCGGCCACCCGATTGACCATCCGGTCCAGAAAGGCCCGGTCGTGGGAAACGATGACAATGCTGCCGCGATAATTGTGCAGATAGGACTCAAGCCATAGTAGCGAGTCGAGGTCGAGGTGATTGGTCGGCTCGTCGAGCAGCAGGACGTCGGGCTGCCGGAGCAGGAGCTTGGCCAGTGCAATCCGCATCTGCCAACCCCCGCTGAACGTCTCGGTGCGCGCCGTAAACTGCGCTTCGTGAAAGCCCAGGCCGGTCAGGACTTTGGCGACTTGGGCATCGGCCTGAAATCCGTCGAGTTCTTCGATTCGGTGCTGGAGGTCTCCGTAGCGCGCAATGAGTTCCGCTTGGGCCGATGCATCGGAGGTTGTTCCATTAGGACTGTCGAGCGTGGCCTGAATCGTCTCCAGTTCCTGCTGTAGCGCGGTCAGTTCCGGCAGAGCCGAGCGCGTCTCGGCGAAGAGGTCGCGTCCGGCAATTTCGATTCCCTCCTGGGGCAGATAGCCAATGCTGAGGTCCCGGTCGCGCTGGACCCGGCCCGCATCGGGCTCAAGCTGTCCGGTCAAGAGGCGGAAGAGGGTTGTTTTGCCCGCACCGTTGGGACCGACCAGACCCACCCGGTCGCCTTGC
The DNA here is from genome assembly GCA_022824615.1 of Candidatus Binatia bacterium. Taxonomy (GTDB): domain Bacteria; phylum Desulfobacterota; class Binatia; order Bin18; family Bin18; genus Bin18. Next base: position 16,007 of record JAJDZM010000305.1, read on the forward strand.
CGAATATGCCAGTTGAGATTGCGAAACAGTTCCTGCCCGCCAAAGGCGAGGGATAGATTGATAAGTTGGAGCATGGAGACGAAGAGCCCTTGAGATAATCGTTGGAGACAGAACCCGCTCTTCCTATATCAGTGGTAATGGGGAACGATCCAGGCCGGGTCAGTTCGTACGTTGGACGGCGATGACTACTCGTCTTCTTCTGGAGGTAACAACAGTGATTCTCCCAGCGAGCGGATCAACCAGCGATGGACATCTCCGACCAGGGTCGCCGCCTGTGGGCCAGCCAGCAACCAGTGACCTTGGCCCGGGTAGCTCAGGCTGGCAGCCTGTAGAGCGTCCGCAAGCCAACGCACGGACGGAGCAGGCACCATACGGTCTTCCTGTCCCCAGACAACGAGGCCAGGACAGGGTAGGGAGGTTGCTGGAAAATCGATTTGACCTCGGGTAAGGGTACGAACGACTCTGCCCGAGTCCGGCTCAAGCTGGGCGTATAACTCGTTGTGCAGCCCTGCCGGAAGCGGGTGAAAAAGAAAATCGCGGGCAAGCCGACGGGATGGAGGAGGATGGATGCGATTCCACAGGAGTGCGGGCAGGGCGGCGAGTCGGACCAGAGGCAGGGCCGGACGCAGGTCGGCTTGCCAGTTACAGGGTAGCAGGGGAGAGATGCAGACGAGGGCGCGCGGTTGTGTACGAGTGGCGGTGAGGAGTGCGAGGAGACTGCCCAGATCAAAGCCGATCACAATGGGCGGGCAATCGAAAGCAGATGTGGCTGTGGTAATGGTGGTGAGATGATCGTCAAGAGAGATATCGCCACGCCGGCGGGTTGCAGACTGTTCGTACAGATCAAGCGCCCAGCACGACCAGCCCCGCCTCGACATGCCCCACGCGACTTCCTGCCATATCCAGCTTCCCGTCCACAAGCCCGGAAGCAGGAGCAGCGGGGCGGTAAATTTCTCGCGTTCCGGGAAGAGCACCTCGGCGGTGTACGCGGCAAGTCGCTGTTTCATGTGCACAAAAGAGAAAAGGCCCGCTTGGGGCCTTTTCTTGGAAATCCTCCGCCTCGTATCTCGCTACTGCGTTAAGCGACGTTATGTTCTCTTCCGGGCCGCTTTCTTCCTGGCCGGAGCTTTCTTGGCGGCTCTCTTAGCGGCTTTCTTGGCCGGAGCTTTCTTGGCGGCTCTCTTGGCTGGGGCCTTCTTCGCCGCTTTCTTTACGACTTTCTTAGTGGCTTTCTTGGCCGGAGCTTTCTTAGCGGCCTTCTTTACGGTTTTCTTGGCGGCTTTCTTCTTCGCAGGCATAGTGACCTCCTTCGTTATGAGTGTGGGAACCCCTTAATCCATCAAAATCATATGTGTAAGGCGGAAGGGCTTTTCATTACCCTTTATCAGATTGGCCTCTTTGCTGCAACAAAAATACACAAGAACAGAGTGTTATTTTTGGGTTGTAAACGCATCATGGCCGGCATACACGGCGCGCCGTCCGAGTTCTTCTTCGATACGTAACAACTGGTTATATTTGGCCGTCCGCTCGCTACGGCAAACGCTGCCGGTTTTGATCTGACCGGCATTCAACGCGACGGACAGGTCGGCAATGGTGGTGTCCTCGGTTTCTCCCGAACGATGCGAGATCACCGCTGCATACCCATGCTTTTTCCCCAAGGCGACTGTTTCCAGGGTCTCGCTCAAGGTGCCGATCTGATTGACCTTGACCAGGATGGCATTCGCCGCCCCGTCCGCAATACCGCGAGCGAGCCGTTGCGGATTGGTGACAAACAAATCGTCGCCCACGAGCTGTACAGTTGTTCCGAGTTCCTGGGTGAGCAATCGCCATCCGTTCCAGTCGTCTTCGGCCAAGCCGTCTTCGATGGAGACCAGCGGATAGTGCGCCGCCCATTTTGCGTACTGTTGAACGAGGTCTTCAGCCTGACAGACGGTCCCACCCGCTTTATGAAAAACGTACTGCCCGTCCTGGTATAGCTCGGTTGCTGCGATATCGAGGGCCAGTGAGACGTGCCGACCTGGGGTGTAGCCCGCCTGTGTCACGGACTCAAGCAGGAGGTCGAACGCCTCTTCGTTTGAGCGAAGATCAGGGGCCACTCCCCCCTCGTCTCCGACGGCTGTGGTGAGGCCTTTTTTCTGGAGTATGCCTTTGAGCACGGCGAATACTTCCGCACCAATGCGAAGAGCCTCGCGGAACGATCGTGTACCAGCCGGAACGATCATGAACTCCTGGATGTCGAGATTGTTGGTCGCATGGGCCCCGCCGTTGAGCACGTTGATGAGCGGGACTGGAAGAGTCCGCGCACGCCTACCGCCCAGAAAGCGATACAGGGGCTGTCCGGCAGATACGGCGGCTGCTTTTGCAACAGCAAGCGAGGTGGCGATGAGTGCGTTTGCTCCCATGCGCTTCTTGTTTGCCGTGCCGTCCAACTCAAGGAGAAGTTGGTCAATGGCGAGTTGGTCGCTGGCGTCCTTGCCTTTCAGGCGACGAGCAATGTGTTCGTTCACCTGTGCCGTCGCTTTTTGGACGCCCTTCCCGCGATAGCGTTTTCGGGCTCGGTCTCGAAGCTCCCACGCCTCGTGGGCTCCGGTTGACGCACCTGAAGGCGCTGCCGCGCGCCCACACGTACCGTCCGCCAGGATAACTTCAACCTCAACCGTTGGATTTCCCCGGCTATCCAGAATTTCCCGGCCAATAATTTTCCTGATCTTCACCCGATCCCCCTGGCGTGATGTCTGTGTCCTGTTTCGTTCCTGCGCTCAAAGTTGCTCCAGCCCTTCGCAGTCAGTAGAATGTTCCGTATGGGACGAATGGTGGTGTGGCGGTTTGGCTGGGTGTGGTTCCCAGCGGTTCTGGCGCTGTACGCCCTGCTCGGATATTCAACCGTGTGGAGCGAGCGCGGGCTTCTGCATCTCTTCCAACTGTCCGCAGAGCAGCGCGCATTGGAAACGCAAGTCCGGACGCTGTTGCGCGAGAACGCCGATCTCAAGGAACGTATTCGGCGTTTGCATACGGACGACCTCTTTTTGGAGCAACTTGCTCGCGACCGGCTCGTCCTCGTACGCGAGCACGATATTGTCTATCGATTCCATCCAACACAGCCCTCGTTAACCCAGTAGACAAATGACCTCATGGCCGTCGTCTTACCCATTGAGCGACAGGCCCTTCTCCTCTCTTGCTCTTCGTCCTATTGCCGCGAGCGTGTTCCCGCTTGAGATTGTTGGCTCAGTCCCAGGGCCATGTCTGCGACAATATCGCGCGCAGCCTGGCGCGGGTCTGTGGCATCCCGAATAGGTCTGCCCACAACCAGATAATTCGCTCCGGCCTGCATGGCCTGATGCGGTGTCAGAATCCGTTTCTGATCGTCGGCCGTGCTGCCCTGCGGACGAACGCCTGGAATGACCAAGGTCAGTTTGTCTCCACAGGCACGACGGATTGCGGCAATTTCTTGAGGAGAGGCCACCAGACCGTCAATACCCGCTTGCTGGGCAAGCCGGGCGAGCCGAACGACCTGCGTCGCCGGACCAGCGCTGACCCCGACCTGCTTGAGGTCGTCCCGACCCAGACTCGTCAATACGGTGACCGCAAGAAGAGTGGGGCGGGCGAGCCGTTCTGCACGACTCACGGCACGGACTGCCCGGTGAGCCTGGCGCAACATATCGGTGCCGCCGGAGGCGTGCAGGGTGAACATCTTCACCCCCAAACGGGCGGCTTCCACTGAAGCGGAAGCCACGGTCTGGGGAATGTCGTGGAATTTGAGGTCGAGAAAGACCGTGCCGCCCTTAGCGTGAATGCGGCGGATCACCTCAGGGCCGGCGTGCACGAACAGTTGCTTGCCGACCTTGAACAGGCCGACCTCGTCGGCAAGCAGGGCAACGTAGTGATTAACTTCCTTCAGTGAAGCAACGTCGAGCGCAAAGATCAGTCGGCGGTGTGCGCGTGCGTGGCTCGCCCTTCGATTCGGCTCTGGACGAGTTTTCCGGGAAACCCGAGGGCGGATCTGCGTGTTCTTTGCCTGATTGACGGAACGAGGAGCCATCGTGTTGCGTGCTTCCCTTCGACTCGGCTCTGGACAGGTCCGGACTCAGACGGTCTCCGTATTGCTGAGCGCCTGCTGGATGGTTTCGACCGCCCGGTCTGCCGGGACTTCCGTCATTGCTCCATCCGCGCGCCCCTTTAATTCGATCACCCCGCGGGCCAAAGACTTACCGCCAATCGTGGCCCGGAGCGGAATGCCCAGCAGGTCAGCATCCTTAAATTTTACACCCGGCCGCTCTGCCCGATCGTCAAATAAGACATCTGTTCCAGACTGCCGGAGTTTGGCATAGACATCTTCCGCCACCTTCCG
>JAJDZM010000233.1 GCA_022824615.1 Candidatus Binatia bacterium
CACAGAGTTGGCTTTGTATTTGAACCAAGACGAAATTACTGCACTCTTTGATGAGTGGAATCGTGCCCTTCAGACAGGCGACCCGAAGAAAGTGGCGGCGCTTTATGAAAGCAACGCTGTCTTGCTCCCTACCGCGTCCAATAAGGTTGGTAAAAATCACGAAGAAATTGAGGACTATTTCGCCTATTTCATGGCAAAGGGGCCGGTGGGCAGAATTGATGAGGCAAACGTCCGAATCTTTAGTCAAATGGCAATCAACTCCGGTCTCTATACGTTTACATTCAAAGATGGAGCCGCCGTGCAAGCCAGGTTTACATTTGTGTACCAATGGAATGGTGTGCGCTGGATGATTATAGAACATCATTCTTCACAAATGCCAGAATAACACGCGGTTTGGGGGCACAAATTGGCTTTGTGACCCCCAGCAATGCATTACCAGCGATGGCACTTGAGAAAAAAGCCACTCGGGGAATCCTGCAAAGTTTCGAGATTTGTGGTCAGAGTGTCGATTTTACCGAAATGCGGTCTGATGCAGGATGTCAGAGGAAGGTATGGACAGGGCCAGAATTGGCTAATTTATCGCTACATTCACAGGGAAACAGCATATGGGAATAAGAAAAAAGAACAAGCCGGACTGCGGGGCCGATGCGCCAAAGGCACGCCCATGAATGCTCAGACCCAACGCATCCGGGAAAAGCTCAGCAGACACGAAGCATTGGCTACGCCCCGGAGCCGCGTTCTCGGGCAGCTCGTGCTCTGCGAAGGCTGTTGCTGCGGTCGGACGGACAGGGGGTTCAAGTCGGTGCCCCGCGACTGGATCAAAGATCGGTGGAAAGAGGAAAAACTCAACAAGTCGGTGCAATTGACGATCTCCGGATGCCTTGGTCCGTGCGACCTGGCCAATGTCATCTGTGTCATCTCGCCTCAGGGGATACAGTGGCTTGGCGGCCTCCAGGAACAGTGGCAATACGGCTTGCTCCTGGATTGGGCCAAAGCCTCGCGCGACGCGGGTGTTTTACTCGAATTGCCCGCTGAACTGAATCGCCACCGGTTTGAACGGTTCGCTGTTTCCGAACCCAGTGAGGAATCCGTTGGCATCCAGTCACCCATCCCAAGCCGCCGCTGTCAGGAGGTATCCTCCGATGAGCAACAGACGCACCAGCCAACCACGCTCTATGGACGATGCAGCGAATGCAGCGCTGGGAAGTGAAAGAAGATCACTATGTTCCGAATCAGGGAAAACGAAATCGCCGATGCGCTGACAACAGCAGATATTTGGCGGATTATGCTGCGAGAAGTTCCTCCGATCGCCGCTGAATACTTTATCGGTGGCGCTGATGAACTGACTACGCTGAAGGCGAATGTCCTGGCGTTTCAACAGACGATGCTCGCGCCTCCCGGAGCCGTCAAACACAAGACGTTGGACACGACGACGAGCATATTCGGCCAGCAACTTTCTCTTCCTTTTTTCGTCGCGCCGGTTGGGAGCCTGCGCACGCTATGGCCGATGGCCGACGCGGTCGCATCCCAAGTCGCCGGGGAATTTGGAACGGCCATGACGCTGTCGACGCTTTCACAAACACCCATGGAAGCCGTGGCCGACGCGTCGAACGGTCCGAAGTGGTTTCAGCTCTACCTGTGCGGCGGAGTGGAAACCGCGAAACGAGGAATCAGGCGGGCAAGAGATGCGGGTTTTTCTGCACTGGTCCTTACTATCGACACGGCCGTGTCGGGGAACAGAATAGAACATGATAGGATGAAGCCGATGGATGCCGTGGGCTCTATTTACTCTGGCCCGAGAAAGCTAAAGCGCGCGTTACACAAGGTGAAGCTAGCACCACAGATCGTCCCTCGAATGGGGTGGTTACGGAGGCATTGGCGTGACGGTGGATTGCTTCCCTTCTTTAACATCATCGACGAATGCGGCGAGCCCATGCCATATGCCGGTATTGGAGAGCAGCTTGCTGCCTCGGCTGTTACCTGGAGCGACCTCCCATGGATTAAAGAAACATGGGGTGAGCAACCGCTTATCGTCAAAGGCGTTCACTGCGCGGAGGACGCTTTAAAAGCGGAGGAGCTAGGAGCAAATGGAGTAATTTTCTCCAACCACGGCGGTCGCCAGTTAGGTCGGGCTATTCCGTCCCTGCAGATTGTCGCCGAGGCTATCCCCAAGTTGGGCGCGGCCAAGTCCAAACTCGATTGCGCGATGGACGGCGGTATCCGAAGCGGACTGGATGTTCTTATTGGGCTGAGCTACGGCCTGAAGGCTGTGGGCTTGGGCAGAGTGACCGCAGGTGGACTAGGAGCCGGTGGTCACTTGGGTCTAACCCGAGCCTTTGAGTTAATGAAGGAAGACCTACTTCGCTCCATGGAACTGCTCGGAGTGCAAAACATCAGCCAGATTCAAGAGCAAGGAGAGGAGCTTCGTCGCAAGAGCATGGTCTTAGGCACGGCACATCTTCCCGAGTTCATTTTCTAGATTCACGGGCCCTCGGCGATCCCTTCGGACCTGGTTGGCGGAGAACACAAGCGGGAAGGCTCTGCAATTCATGCTGTTGCGGCCGTGCTTCACCTGTTGCTCACTCGCCAAACCGTCACGCCACCCTGAGCGTCGAGCGCGGCAAGCGCGCGCCTGTCAGGCCGCCAGTACAATTCGGCCACTGCGCCCGCCACAACTGCGACCCCTATCGGATCGCCTTCTCCATCTCTGTGAAGCGACCACACAACCACGGCACCATCGCGGCCTCCCGATACCAAGCGCATCGCGCCGGGAGCGAAGGAAAGCGTCGTGATGGGTTGAACATGAAACTCTAGAACGCCGGGCCGCGTGCCTTCGGGACCCCTTCCTTGGAAGCTCCAGACCGTCACCGCCTCCCCTCCGCCGGTGGCCAAGAGGGTGCCGGTGTCATCGAAAGCCAGGGCCGACGGCTTGGCAGGATATCCTGACATCATGGAGTCCTCCTCCGTGGAACGACGCCAGAAGTGCACCGAGTTGTCCTGGCTGCCGCAGGCCACGATATCCCCGTCCGAGCTCAGTACCATCGACACCAAGGATCCCTGCCACTCCAGCTTCTGGCGCAGCTCGCCGGTGGGCGCGTCGAAAAACGTCACTCGACCGTAACAGGCCGTCGCCAGCTCCCCTGCGCTTGACCAAGCGATCGCGCTGACGGTGCTGGGATGATCATCAGACCGCCAAACCTCCGCGCCGTCCGCGCCATACGCGCGAACCTGCCGGGAGCAGGAGGCCGCCAACCATTGGCCGTCCGGCGACCACGCCACGTTTTCTGCCCAACCGCTGCCGACGTCGATAGCCCGGCTTACTTGACCTTCGGCGGCACTCCAGATTAAGACTCGGCTGTCCTGGCCAGCCGTAGCGAACGCGGTTC
>JAJDZM010000229.1 GCA_022824615.1 Candidatus Binatia bacterium
CAGCAAGCCACCCAACTACGGGCTATAGGCTCAGGCATTCTTCTTATGCTCTTGAGCATTTTCCTCTTGATGACGACCTTGTACATATCAGGACATGTAACCGTTATTTGATTACATAGCAAATTATCGACGGGTCTGTATACTATCACCGCTTGACAGAGCTTTTGTGGCAAGGACCACATGAACAAGAAAGCCCTCAGCGAGCGCGACGTTTGCACCAAGTTCATTACGCCCAATCTTGTCGCGGCAGGGTGGGACATTCATAACCAGGTGCGTGAAGAAGTCAGCTTCACGGACGGCCGGATCTATGTTCGGGGGAAACTCCACACACGTGGGGCCCGGAAGCGCGCCGACTATATTCTCTATTACAAACCGAACATTCCCATCGCCGTCATTGAGGCGAAGGACAATAAACACGCAGTCGGCGCGGGTATTCAACAAGCGCTGGACTACGCCGAAATCCTCGACATCCCGTTCGTCTTCAGCAGCAACGGTGACGCCTTCCTCTTTCATGACCGTACCGTCACGTCCGGGGATATCGAGACCGAACTCGCCCTCAATGCGTTTCCGTCACCGACAGCCCTGTGGGAAAAATACAGAGCGTTCAAAGACGTCCGGGACGCTGCCGAGCCGGTCGTCTCCCAGGATTACTTTGCCGATGGATCGGGCCGCTCTCCCCGCTACTACCAGCAAATCGCGATCAATCGCACTGTTGAAGCCATCGCCAAAAGGGAAGGTAGCAACCGGCACCTCCTGGTCATGGCAACCGGCACGGGAAAAACCTATGTCGCGTTCCAGATCATCTATCGCCTGTGGAGAAGTGGCCTGAAGAAGCGCATTCTTTTTCTTGCCGACCGAACCGCGCTCATTGACCAGACCGCACGCGGCGATTTCCGGCATTTCAAAGAGGCGATGACCGTCGTCAGGCACAAGCAGATCGATACTGCCTACAATATCTATCTCGCACTCTACCAGGGACTCTCGGACAACAATGACGAAGAGGCATACAAGCAGTTCAGTCCCGAGTTCTTCGATCTCGTGGTCGTGGACGAGTGCCACCGGGGCAGCGCTCGCGACAACAGCAAATGGCGGGAGATTCTTGAGTATTTCAAAAGCGCCACCCATATCGGCCTCACCGCCACTCCAAAGGAGACCAGAGACATTTCCAGTTCCGAGTATTTCGGTGACCCGCTCTACACCTACTCACTCAAGCAAGGCATCGACGACGGATTTCTCGCGCCGTACAAGGTCGTCAAGGTCACCCTCGATGTCGATGCTGAAGGCTGGCGTCCGCCAAAGGGCTTCAAGGATAAAGACGGCAAGATCGTCGAAGACCGTATCTACAACCGGACCGATTTTGACAAACATCTTGTCATTGAAGAGCGCCGCCGCCTCGTAGCGCGCAAGATCACGGAATTCCTCAAAGGCAGCGACCGCTTTTCCAAGACCATCGTCTTCTGCGTTGATATTGAGCATGCCGAGGGAATGCGCAAAGAGCTGGTCAACGCCAACACTGACCTTGTTTCCACCAACAGTAAATATGTGACGCGCATCACCGGAGATAACGAGGAGGGCAAGCGTCTCCTTGACTTCTTCATCAGTCCGACCGAGCGCTACCCCGTCATTGCCACCACATCAAAACTCATGAACACCGGCGTAGACGCGCAGACCTGCAAGCTCATCGTCCTTGACTCGAACATCGGCTCCATGACCGAGTTCAAGCAGATCATTGGCCGGGGGACTCGGATCAACGAGGATTTCGGTAAGCATTATTTTACCATCATGGATTTCCGCAACGTCACTGCGCTTTTCGCCGATAAGGCGTTTGATGGTGATCCTGTCCGTGTCAAAGAGGCTGGCCAGGACGACGATATTTCGAGTGTGGACGACGAAACCGATGACACACCGGTCAGCGACATTTTGACCGGAGAAGCCGTTGATTTCCCGTCCTCTGGGACACAGATTCATATCGAAAAACCCGGCGGATACGAGCGCAGCCGGAAAGTGACCGTCAATGGCGTTGACGTCACCATCATCAACGAGCGTGTTCAATACCTGGGCGCGGACGGCAAGATTATCACCGAGAGTCTGCGTGACTACACCCGCAAGAATGTCCGCACCAACTACACCTCGCTCGATGCCTTCCTGAGATCGTGGAAACGGGCCGACAAGAAGCGTGCCGTCATCGAAGAACTGGAAAGTCACGGGGTCATCTTTGCTGCGCTGGAGGATGAGGTCGGCGATGCCTTCGACCCGTTCGACCTGGTCTGTCATGTCGCTTACGATCAAAAACCGCTCACCCGCCGCGAGCGCGCTGAGAACGTGCGCAAGCGCAACTACTTCACCGAATACGGCGACCTCGCCCGCAAGGTCCTTGATAGTCTGCTCGACAAGTATGCCGATACCGGCCTACTCGACCTGGAGAACCCGGCCATCATCACGCTGGACCCCATCAAGCGCTTTGGTACCGCGCCCGAAATCATACGCGCCTTCGGCGGCAAGCCGGCCTACGACCAAGCTATCCACACACTCACCACGCAGCTCTATGAGGTCGCCTGACGGCATGTCCAATATCTCATCCATCATCAGAAACGTGCGCAATATCATGCGCCAGGACCGTGGAGTCTCCGGCGACGCCCAGCGACTTGAACAACTCGGCTGGATGGTGTTTCTGAAAATCCTGGACGAAAAAGATCAGGAACTCGAACTCATCCGGGACGGCTATCAATCCGTCATCCCCGAGAAATTCCAGTGGCGCAACTGGGCCGCCGATCCCGAGGGAATCACCGGCGACGAACTGCTGCTCTTCATTGACCACCCTACGGACGGACTTTTCGCTGCTCTGAAAAAACTCAAAGCCGCTCATGCGCCGCAGCGTGCCGGACTTGTGCGCGAGGTCTTTGACGGCTCGAACAACTACATGAAGTCCGGCTTTGAGATGCGTAAGGTCATCAACCAACTCAACGGTTTCGACTTCAACAACTCTGCTGATCGTCACATCTTCGGCACCGTCTACGAGTCCATCCTGACCGAGCTGCGCGACGCCGGCAACAAGGGCGAATACTACACGCCACGCGCCATAACCCGACTCATGACCCAGATGACTGCGCCCAGGCTCGGGGAAAAGGTCCTTGACCCGGCTGCGGGGACCGGCGGTTTCCTCACCGCCGCCATTGACCATATCCGTAAGAACGGAGTTGACACGCTTGACGACGAGGCCGTCCTTCGGCAGTCAATTAGCGGCTGGGAACTGAAACCCGTCTCCTACGTGCTGGGCCTCACCAATCTCATCCTGCACGGTCTCGACGTGCCGGACTGGCACTACCGCGACAGCCTCAAGACCGAATACAACACCATCGGCCCCAAGCAGCAGGTGGATGTCATCCTGGCTAATCCGCCCTTTGGTGCCAGCATTGCCGACGGGGTGGAGACGAACTTCCCGTAGTCCTTCCGTTGCCGGGAATCCGCCGACCTGTTCGTCATCCTCATGGTTCAGTTGCTCAAACCCGGTGGCCGGTGCGCCATCGTTCTGCCCGACGGCTGTATTACCGGCGACGGCTACAAGGAGCGCATCCGCGAAAAGCTCCTGACCGACTGCAATCTGCACACCATCGTCCGCCTGCCGCAATCCACCTTCCACCCCGCCACGGTTTCGACCAACCTGCTCTTTTTCCAGAAAGGTACACGAACTAAGGAAATCTGGTATTACGAGCACCGCCTACCGGAAGGCCAGAAAAGTTACTCCAAGACTAAGCCTATCCGGTTTGATGAGTTCGCGCCCATGATCGAGTGGTGGGATAAGCGCCAGGAAAATGAAGTCGCATGGCGGATGAAGGTGGAGGATTTGAAGGAAGGGTTTGATTTGGATGTGAAGAATCCGCATTCCGTGGTGGAGGAGAAAGACCTCAGTGTCTTCGAATGTCTGACCGAGTTCCGCAAATCAATGGAGCGGATCAACGACGCACTCACCGCAGTGGAAGAAGAATACATCTCCTGAAATGAAACGAATCGGCGATCTCCTCACACGACACAAAACGCCGGTGACGATCCAAGACGACGTGATCTACAAACAGGTCACGATCCGTACACATTACAAAGGGGTTGTTCTTCGTGGCACCAAAATAGGAGCAGAGATCGGCACGAAGAACCAGTGGCGTATCTCGGCTGAGCAGTTCATTCTCAGCCGCATTGATGCGCGAAACGGGGCTTTCGGTATCATCCCGAAAGAGCTGGAAGGCGCGATTGTGACCAATGACTTTCTCGCCTTCGATGTCAACGAAGATGAAGTCGAACGCGAATTTTTCAACGTCTTTCTCCAGTCGCCGGTGTTTCTCGATGCGTGTATCAAAGCGAGCCGTGGTAATACCAATCGCAAGCGCATTGAGGAGGATTTCTTTTTAGCATTCGAGTTAAATCTCCCGCCGTTGTCGCAACAACGTCATCTCATCACAAAGATCAACAAGGCACGATCAAGCCTTGCCATAGCCAACCACGAAATCACCCACCAAGAAACCCTCCTTGCCAAGCTCAAGCAAGCCATCCTTCAAGAGGCGATTCAAGGCAAGCTGACCGCGGATTGGCACGCTGCTAACCTGGACGTGGAACCAGCAAGTCAACTCCTTCGCCGCATTCAGACTGAAAAGGCCCGCCTTATCGCCGAGAAGAAAATCAGCAAGGAAAAAACTCTCCCAGAAATCAGCTTGGAAGAAGTCCCATTCGAGATTCCGAAGGGGTGGGTGTGGTGCCGAATGGGAGAGGCGGGAATCTTCCAGCGAGGTAAATCAAAGCACCGTCCGAGAAACGACCCCCGCCTTTTCGATGGTGGCAACATCCCATTCGTTCAAACTGGAGATGTCGCTCGATCAAAACACAAGGGTTTCAGGATTGATACTTGCTCCGGCTACTATAATGAGGTCGGGCTTTCACAAAGTCGTCTATGGCCGTCTGGAACGATGTGTATCACGATCGCCGCGAATATAGCCGAGACGGGGTTTCTAACTTTCCCTGCTTGTATCCCAGACAGTGTTGTGACTTTCACACCTGTCGTTTCCGGGAAAAGCCCAGAGTTCCTCCAGATGTTCATCGGGTTGACACGTACTGCGATTGAGAAATTCGCCCCAGCGACTGCACAAAAGAATATCAATCTACAAATCATCAATGAATTAGCGTTGCCGCTTCCACCCCTCGCTGAGCAAGCCGTCATTGTGGAGCGAGTCGAGGCGCTGATGACGACCTGCAAGGCGCTGGAAGCGGAAATCGAGCGGGCTCGCAGCCACGCCGCCCATCTGCTCCAAGCTGTTCTTAAAGAGGCGTTTGATCCGGCAGCGTGAAACGGGAGGAATGGTGCGACCAAGCTCCCAGTACGATGACGCTTTGGTCATGGAGCTTCGTCGTTGTCGAGCTGACTGAGGTTGTGCTTCACCATTATTATCAGGTCGTCGTCGCCAGATTCTTGAGCCAAGTCGAGCGCCTTCTGATAATCCTCACGAGCCTCGTTCAGGTTACCGAGATATATCTTCACGTTGCCTCGGTTATTGTAGGCTTCAGCATCGTCGGGCTCCAGCCGAATCGCTTGGTTGAGGTCCGCAAGAGCAGCTTCATATTGGCCGAGCCTCTCCTTCACGACGCCTCGGTTGTAATAGGCATCGGCATAGTCAGGCTTTAGCCGAATCGCCTCGTCGTAGGCATCTATCATCGCTCCCCAATCAGATTTCTCCCTGTGGAGATAGCCGATGGAGAACCATGCCCGCGCCTGGAGCTGACTGTTTACTCCCTCCGCGACATTAGCGATGGAACGCCACTTTGCTATAGCCTTCTCGCCTTTACCTTGTCGCTGAAGTGAGATGGCAGAGGCAACCGCTCGGTCTATCATGGACGCTACGGGATTCTGTTGGACTGTTTCCACAACCTCGCTGGCTTTATCCGGTTCGTTGTGGACGGTCTCAGCGGTCATGCCTTTCAAAAGTGTCTGAGCGTCGCCGTGCATTCCTTTGATCTGCTCGACAATGCGCCCGGCTTCTTCTGCATGTCCCTCGGCCTTGGTCTCGATGTCCTCGAATCTCTGAAAACTGAGATATCCGACAATGACAGCGACAAGGGTGAAAAACGTCAGGAATCCAGCTATCGCGGTGAGCCACCAATCGGCAAGCTTTACACGGTGGTCTAGCAACTCGCGTCTGAGTTCGTTGAAATGACGTTGGATTTCAACATCGGTAGCGGCGTCTCTACCGCTTTTGTCCGGTGCTGGTTCTGGCCGTGTAGGTTGAGGTTCACTGCCAGACGATGGTTGAGAAGGTGAACTCATTTAGAGGTTCCTGTCATCAAACTGTCGCATCAGAGACAAACTTCCTCGGAGAAACCTTGAAGATTTTGGCCAGAAGGCAGTTGTGAGTCGAAGTAGGCAGTTGGGGTGGGGCTTATTGGAATAGACGGATGGAGGTGGGAGAAAGGCGCTAACCATCGTGAAGAGCATCCCGATCAGCCAGCGTTGCATAGATGCTTCGCTAAGCCGGATAGGTACACCTTAATTCTCTGTATCTTATGTTTGATAGGGTTATTAGCTCTCTTCTATTGCATCCAACAGCTTTTTGATTCGTCCCTTGTCCTCTTCTTTTTCAAGATAGCTTCTATAGCTTGCTTGGGCATCATTCATAAGTTGTTTATAAGTAATAACTTTGATGTTCTTAGCCGCTAAGGAATTTTCTGATGCCTGCCGCCTTTCCGGATCGCTCCACTCCCTGAGTTCTTTCCCTACAAGACAAAATGCCTCTATAGGCCCACTCTCACCAGCTTCTTGTAACTGCTTCCTCAGTGCTTGGATATATTTGTCAACTTGCGCCATGATGGCTGTGTCCGAAGCTGTCACAGACGCTCTTTTTAACTCAATAATGACATGCTTGCCTGATGTTTTCTTATAGCGGATGTCTAGGCGACCTCTCTTTTCTTCTCTGGTCAACTGGTTAGAAATTTTTCGGAAGGCTCTCGTAACAGACTTCTCCATTATCGGTGTTTCTGTCGCCCGGTCCCACGATGGGTCTAGAAGCCACAGATGAGTATAGATGTGTTTCTGGATAATTTTTTCCAATGCATCTTCCGTCACATATTCATCGAATTTTCTAATAACATCCAGACGGCCCTCAGTAATTTGGTAATACCAAGAGGCTTCTATATCATCCAACTCAGAGAACAGTTTGACGGCGATATCAAGATTATTGATGTCCAGATGTTCCAACTCATTGAGCTTGTTTTTATGATGCAGGTGTTCAAACGCTAACACGCTATGTTTATACAATGTCTTTTTGTGGCTCTCATCAGTGGTTATCTGGTTAATTTTTCCAAAGAGTTTTTGGACCTCTTTCTTTGAGTCATGGCCAAGGTCGCGGTACCAGTCCTTGACGGCGGGAATTTCTAGGGCTGTCTCCGTTCCTTTGGTATTCTTTAATTTAACTCGCTCGTTTCGCAAAAACTTCAGCTCTCCTTCCACAAATTCCCGCAACCGCTCAAACCGTGGATCGCTCCGAATAAAATCTTGCCGACTAGAGGTGGCAATATCTTCTTCCTCGGTGTGATCAAGAAAATCAGCCTCCAGTTCCCCAATGATATATTTGGTGTACATTCCGCCCTCTCGGAATGTATCAAGGATATCTTCCAGGGCCACTTTCCCCCTGGCGAGTACGGATATTTTATTCAGGTTATCTTCATTTTCCTGTAATAACCCTGACTCTTTGACCAAGCCGACCCACCCCCGCACCGGGAGTGTTCTTTGCCCTTCTCCCGCGTCGTTCCCTCGGAGAGTGACATACTCCTCATCATGCTTGAATCTGGACGTATCATAGTCGCCGTAGACTAGCGCGTATTCTAATTTTTCAAAATAATTTCTATCTCCCAGGGTTATTTCTTCACCATCAATGAAGACGCGAAAGTTCGTAGAGAAAATAGAGAAACGGCGGGCTACCCGCTGCCGTAAATATTTATCAAGTGAGGCGTTCACTCTTTTCTTCAGATTGCGTAGAATTAACACCGTGCCGGATTCACCAATATCAACCGTCTTTGGCACAGGAATGGGTTGAGGATGATATTTCCCCCCATTCCCGATTGCTTCCCGTATTTTTTCTACGTCTAACTCTATTGCCAGCGGTTCGGAATCTTTGGCCTTCGTGCTGACCTGCACCTTTCCTGCAATGGAAAACGCCGACAACTTGCCGATACCTTTTCTTCCCATCACCGGTCGACGATCCGGTGTGAGGTCCCCCTCCCCCTTATTCCTACGCTGATACCCAACAGTTAAATACTTGTCACGTAAATCTGGATCATCCATCCCGTAGCCATTGTCCTGCACGACCAAGTACTTATTCTTCCCTCCTCTTATAGAGATATCTACTCGCTTTGCATCGGCATCCCAGGCGTTGGCAACCATCTCGGACAGCACAGCAGGGACATTGCTATACAGGTTCAGTCCCAAGTGATTGAGGACATTCAGATCAATGTTCAGGTCATAGGGTTCAGACATCGTTTCATCGCTTCCTTTTCTAAATGGTCAGTCATAGCTTTCCCAATAGCAGTGGCCAAGGTCGGCGGAACCGCATTCCCAATGTGCCGCCCAATTTTGCTAAACGAGACTTTCTTTCCCGGTTCGACAAACTGATAGTGTTCAGGAAAGGTTTGCAGCAATGCCCCTTCCCGCAAGCTCAACGCACGGTCTTGTTCTGGGTGTCCGAAACGGCCGGTTCCGTAGCGGTAGAACTGCGTGGTCAGGGTCGGTGCTGGCGCATCCCACTGCATTCGTCCGTAAACGCTCCCATAGCTATGACCACTGGCTTTCTTGTAACAATCCGGCAATAAGTCGGTAGGCCAATCCCGCCAGCTCCTGCCTGGCTTTGACGCCTGGATGCGCTTCAGGTTAATCGGATTCAAACGTGAGCAGATATGCAGAGGGTCAATCGCGCTTGATTGCCCCTGTTCAAGAGGAGGGAGTGTTTTAATAACTTGGCGAACGGTTCTGGGCGGCATGGGGTCAGGTTTCGGCAGATCAATCTCGTCTAACAAAGACGCCAACAGCACCAGACGACGGCGGAGTTGCGGAACCCTGAATTGAACACAGGGGAGGATGCCGCTGGAAACATGGTAACCCGCCGCAGCCAGCGCTTGCTTAAATGCTTCGTAGACGGGTTGACTGATGAGTTGGGGAACGTTCTCCATTAAGACGATCTCTGGACGACCCTCAAGAATAATCCTCAGGAATTCTACAATCAGTATCCATTCTGATTCCGATTCGGGCTTCTTTTTTGAGGGTAGACTGGAGAATGGTTGGCACGGGGCACACCCGACCAGGATACGGTACTCCGCAGTATCAAAGTGTTCTGAAATATCCGAGTACGAAACGTCTCTGATATCTGCTTTAAGAAAGGTTGCTTGACAGTTCGTTTCATAGGCATAGCGGCACGAACCATCAACATCTAAGCCCGCCTTCACTTTGATTCCGGCCTCTTGTAGCCCATAGGTCAAGCCTCCGATACTACAGAACATATCAAATGCCTGCGCGTTGATTTGACTAGTTGACTCACTCATACCCCCACCTCCACAATCGTCATGGTGTCATTGCCGAAAATATCCACCACCGCTCAATTTAGTATCAAGCACGACCCGCACGTACGGCGTCCACTTCTTCGTCAATCAGGTCAAGGATAGCCTGTTGGTCCTGCCCGGCGTTGCGGTCCTTAATCTGGCGCATGGTGAGGTCCAACACGCGGCGCAACACGGCTTCATCAACGAACCGGGACAAGTCCCCCTTCTTACCGCCGGTACGAGCAAGAAAGGTGCGAACCGCCCGGTCTGTCTGTTCAGGGATGGAGAGATTCCAACGGGTCATGAGTCAATTTCCTATATTGGATATAAACGATTGACAACGATGAACAAGGCTTCAAGACTTACCCGCGCTGCTGTCACTGTCGAATTAGACAAACTTGCCTGGAGAAACCTTGAAGATTTTGGCCAGTTTGCGAGCTGTCTTCATACTCACCGGGCGGACGCCACGTTCCATATTGGAAACGTGCTGACGAGGAATGCCACCGAGCATTTCGCCCAATTGGACTTGCGTCAGCCCGTGATTCTCTCGGTATATCTTGAGGGTGTCCCCCGGAGTGGTCTTCGATTGAATCTCTCGGTACCAATCGGTTGCAAAAATATCCACGGTCTCCCCGTCATCCTTTTCTAGCCGTACGAAGACCTGCATTGCTCTAGGTTTTTATCATGAGCCTGTATACTATGCGACAATCAAGGTACCGGAGATGGAGGTGGTTCCCCCTCACCCCACCCCTCTCCCTCCAGGGGAGAGGGAGGAAGATAAAGGAGCAGGGCTATGCGACTCCAACTGGCGCTCAACGTTCGTGACCTCAATGAGGCGGTCGAGTATTATTCGAAGCTCTTTGCCGTCAAACCGCACAAACTGAGAGACGGGTATGCCAATTTTGCAATTGATACGCCGCCGCTCAAGCTGGTCTTGTTCGAGAACCCGGAGGCTGAGGAGCGGCTGAATCATCTCGGGGTCGAGGTGTTTGATGAGGCGGAGGTTGCCTCTGCGGCGGCGCGCTTCGAGGCCGCGGGGATTGCGCCCGAGGTCCAGCGCAATAAGACGTGTTGCCACGCGACCCAGAACAAGGTGTGGGCCCTGGAACCGCAGGGACTGCGCTGGGAATGGTATCGGATCACCGACGATGAACCTGCGGAGTGAGGTATGAGCTCGATGAATATGGAAGAGCTGGCAAAACGCCTCCAGGTGTTGGAAGACATTGAGGCGATCAAAAAAATGAAGGCTGAATTCCATGCCCTGTGTGATGAGGGCTATCAAGACCTGGACGGGATCATGGATTTCTTTGTCGAGGATGGGGTGTGGGACGGAGAGGCGTTTGGCACGTATGAAGGCCGGGCCGCTATCCGGGCGCTTTTTGCGGACGTGCCGAAAACGCTGCCGTTTGTCCGCCATCAGGTCATGAATCCGATTATTGAGGTTGAGGGCGATACCGCGACTGGCCAGTGGTATTTATTCCAGCCGACGACCATGGTCGGGGACAATGGGGAGCAAGCCGTCTGGGGCTCAGCCAAATACGACGAGACGTATGTCCGGGTGGATGGGAAATGGAAGTTCCAGCGGCTCGGGGTCACCTTGGGATTCTGGACGCCCTACGACCAGGGCTGGGCGAAGAAGTGGACGATCCTGGATTAGCGGAAGGAAAGATACATGGATAAACCGTCGGGCATTATGGAAAAGCCCCTGATCGACCCCCTGAGCTGGCTGTATCCATCTGCCAAGCCGCAGGCGTATTACGATGCCATCAAACAGAAGTTCGCCGAGGAGCGGAATCTCCGGCTGGACTACCGACCGGAAGGCACGGCGCAGTATACCTCTGACCCGACCGGCGTACTGGCAAAATACGAGGAGGACCCCTACGGCGGCCCGGTCATCCCGCGCGAGCCTCTGAACGATCAGGTGGAATGCCTGTTCATCGGCGGCGGTTTTTCTGCCCTGCTGACCTCTGCCCGGCTGCGTAAATGTGGGGTGGAGAGCATCCGTATTGTGGAACGGGGAGCCGATGTGGGCGGCACCTGGTATTGGAACCGCTATCCGGGCGTGGCGTGCGACGTGCCGTCGTATGACTATCTGCCGCTGCTCAACGAGATGGACTACGTGCCCAAAGACCGCTTTGCCAAGGGACCCGAGATTTACGCCCACTGTCAAGCCATCGCGAAAAAATACGATCTGTACCAGTCAGCCGTCTTCCAGACCACGGTGACGTCCACCGTATGGGACGAAGCGGAAGAGCTGTGGCATATCAGAACCGACCGGGGCGACCATATGCGAGCCCAGTTCGTAATCTGTGCCAATGGCACGCTGTCCAAGCCGAAACTGACCAGGATAGCCGGCATGGAGTCCTTTCAGGGCCACTCCTTTCATACCTCGCGCTGGGACTACGACTATACCGGGGAAGACCTGTCGAGGCTGGCGGACAAAGTCGTCGGGATTATCGGCACCGGGGCGACCGCGGTCCAGGCGGTTCCCGGCTTGGGGGAAGCGGCCAAGGAGTTGTACGTCTTCCAACGCACCCCGTCCTCGATCGACATCCGCGACGATCATCCGACCGATCCCAACTGGGCGCGGAAACTGAAACCCGGCTGGCAGACCGAGCGACGGAACATGATGCGGAAAATCATGGACCCCCAGTTGACCGCAGAGCAGAAGGCCCAGCGCGCCGCCCTCCCCCGCGAGGAGATTATCCGTCGGCAGGAGAACGCCAATATCGATTACATGCTGCGTATTCACCAGCGCATCGACGAGATCGTACAGGATCGAGCGACGGCCGAGGCACTCAAGCCGTGGTATATGTTTATGTGTAAGCGCCCGTGCTTCCACAACGAATACTTGCCGACCTTCAACCGGCCCAACGTCCATCTGGTCGATACCCACGGCAAGGGCATCACCGAGATCACGGCAGAGGGGCCGGTCTTTGAGGGCAAGCGGTACGAGCTGGACCTGCTCATCTATGCCACCGGCTTTGAGGTCCAGAAGACCGGCATTTACAACCAGATCAGAGGTGTCGGCGGGCGCGAGCTGACTGAGAAATACAGCAGCGGCATCCGCACCCTGTTTGGTCTCCATACGCAGGGCTATCCGAATCTGTTCATCATGGGGGGGTATCAGTCTTCGTTCCAATTCAATCTGACGGATATTCTCAACACCGAGGGCGATCACATTACAGCCTGCATCGACTATGTCCGACGCAATGGCTATCAATCGATAGACCCGACTCCCGAGGCAGAGGAGTGGTGGGTCCAGGAAGTCATCAAGCACCGGGGCAAGACCAGCCGCAACCGGGACTGTACGCCCGGTTATTACAACTTCGAGGGCGAGTTCAACCGCCGCCAGGACGGGAATTATAACGGCGGCTTCCACCGCTATGTGCACTTCATGCAGGACACCCGGCAGAAGATGGACGAGCACTTCGTTTTTACCGGGAAATTATGAATAAGGAGCGCTATGGAGTCACAAACTATTGAGTTAGGGGCAGATACCCTCAAGGCGTTGGCTGCTATAGCGAATCCCGGAATGCTGCCGGGGGACTGGATAGCGCTGGGTGTGGGCTTGGTTCAATGTGCCCTGATTGGCTACGGCTTACGCCTGATGAGCAAGAGCAATGACGAACGAGCGGAGCAGGCCAAAGTCATGCGGGAAGAGAACCAGCAACGGCATGAGGAAAGCATGACCACGCTCAAGACGTTAAACCAGGAGAGCCAGCAACGGCACGAGGAAAGCATGACCGCGCTCAAGGTGCTGATAGAACGAACAGCCCGACCGTAAGAGGGGGCTCTGGAGGCGGGTGAGAAAGGGAGACCGCTCGGTCGGGGCCATAGTTTCCGCTGGCACTCCTGATGCACCATGCGCAATATATTCGATCAATACAGCCAGCCTGAGAACCGCGTCACCCATGCGTTGATGACTGCGCTCAACGAGGACCGAGCGCTTCTTGACGTATTCCTGAAGGATATTGCAAAACATCTTCCGCCAAAGAAGAGCGGCCCGTTGTCTATCACGGAGCAAAGCTATCCGGGGAGCGTGGTGTCCGATGGAATTGACGAGGACGAAATTGAGGCGGCGCGGCATTCCCGACGCATGGATTACCACGAATGAAGATTGGTGTCTGGTCATCGAGAACAAGGTACTCAGCACCCCGTTGAACGACCAGCTACGTCGGCATATGGCGACAGCGCGGCGTCTGGGCTTTACCTCGCCGAAGCTGCTGCTGCTCACGGTTCGGCCAGGGAAGAACCTGCCGGCCGATGTCGAAGTCGCTTCGTGGAGTGCAATCTATACATGGCTGCAAGGGCACACCGCTCGGAGCAAATGGGCGCAATGTCTGACGGATTATCTCGAAGCGATGGAAGCGCGGATGACCGACCGTGAGCAAATGGAATCAGGCACCTTGACGGCCTTTAACGGTTTCAGGTTTGAAGAGGACAAGCCGTTCAACGAACGCGAAGCCAAGCGCGTCCTCTGTCTGGCTATGGCCGAACTGCGTAAGCGGGCCGACCTGCCTTCCACTATAGGCGTCGACCCGAAGCTGTCGGGCAGAGGGGCCATCAAGGGGGCTTGGGATTTCCTTTCCTTCGCCCGTGATCTCGATGGCAAAAAGTTTACCGCACACCCGCACCTCTCCCTCGGTATTGGTACGGATACCGTGACGGCAATGGTGACGCTCCCCGACAAGGCGGGGAAGGCATGGCGGCGTCTCAGGAATCTAGATGAGGAGGGTTTCAAAGGTGTAGTGGATGAGGTTCTGGAAAAAATGCGTCCACTCTTGTTGCAAAGTCCCGGCGTGGAGCCGCGATTGAGTATCTACCAGCGGCACTGGCCAAAGGGGCAATCCGGCCCGTCGCAGACCGACGCACGTCTCGACATTGATCTACGGACACACGGCAACAAAGACGGTGATAAAACCAAGTTTCAGCCCGAGTGGATCAAGGCGGTCTTCGCTATCTCGAAAAACAAGAACTCCAACATCGAAATGCAGATTGGTGCGGCGTTCCCCTATCGGACTTGCCAGGCGATTCAGGAGCCCGCGGCGCTCGACTTCGTAGCTGCGGCCGGCCTGGATCGCATGTCGGCCGTATATTGTGGCACTTGGAGTCCTGTAATGTCGGACAGGAGCAGCCGGACGCTTTAATGGGTAACGAGCTCCTGGAGTTCCTCCGGGGTGGGCGTTGTCTCAAACTGCGGGAGCGTCGAAGACAACTCATCCCACGGCTGGGCACTCGCCGTCCAGATATCGGCTGCGAGTTTGAGCCTGCCGGGATCGTCCAGGCTGGCTGCACTGATGCCGCGAATCTCCGGGATGAGATCGGCTCGGGCCGAGACGGGAGAACCGCACTCGGCACAGAACCCCCGGTGGGTCTTATGCCCGCTCGTCCCCGTGCAGACATACTCCTTCGGGGTACCTTTGGTGAACTGCACGGCGGACTTGGAGAAAACCACATTCACGGCAGCACCGCCTCCCGTGGAGCGTTGACAATCCCGACAGTGGCATTTCCATGTAAACAGCGGCTCCGCCGTACACGAATACCGTATCGCTCCACAGGCACACCCACCCGTCAACGGACCAGCATCAACCATAAGCCCCCCTTCTCGTCACAGCTTTATCACCTCAGCCGGGACGTCAAAAGTCCGGGCTTGGCTTGCGTTTCAGCCGGCCTGAATTATACTCTGCGCGAGTTGGTGCGGGCTGGGCAGTGGGTATCAGCCCCAAGCCAATGCGGAAAAAAGGAGGAACTCAGATGACCATGACTGCTCGACTCGACCCGGAACTGGCCGCGCCGCTCGAAACTTTTCTCCACCTGACCGGAGGCGGGCTCAACCTGCACGATATCCCGGCCACCCGTCGCACGATGGAGGAGATGGCCGAAGTGCAGATGACCAAGGCGCCTCCTATCACGGGCATCACTACCGCGGACCGGCAGGTGTCCGGACCTGACGGAGAGGTGTTTGTTCGCATCTATCAGCCAGCCGAGCGGCCCGACACGTTGCCCGCCCTCCTCTGGATTCACGGCGGGGGCTATGTGTTGGGCAGCGTTGAGCGGGACGACTTGCTGGCCTCCCATCTGGCCAAGGTCGCGCAGTGCGTGGTGGTATCGGTTGAGTACCGGCTCGCTCCCGAGCACCCCTTTCCGGCTCCGGTCGAGGATTGTTATGCCGCGCTCAAGTGGCTGGCGACCCATACCGGCGAGCTTGGCGTTGAGTCCTCCCGGATTGCCATTGGCGGAGCGAGCGCCGGCGGTGGTCTGGCCGCCGGCCTGGCGCTGTTGACGCGCGACCGGGCCGAGGTCGAACTGGCCTTTCAACTGCTGATCTATCCCATGATTGACGACCGCAACGTCGCCCCTGCCAGCGACACGCTGTCGGATACCTTTGTGTGGACCAGGGAAAACAATCTCATGGGCTGGCGCGCCTACCTGGGACAGGAACCCGGCGGAGCGGATGTGTCGCCGTATGCCGCAGCCGCGCGGGCCGACGACCTGGCGGGTTTACCGCCGGCCTATATTCCGGTGGGTGACCTCGATTTGTTCCTGGACGAGAACATCGAGTACGGGCAGCGTCTGCTGGCGGCAGGGGTACCGACCGAGCTGCACGTCTATCCGGGTGGCTATCATGGCTTTAACGGCTTTGCTCCTGGGGCAGAGATCGCCCAGCGCTTCAATAACGAACGTGACGAGGCGCTGAGGCGGATACTCCACCGTTAATCGAACCAGTGGATGGGATTCCGTCGCTCGACCTGGCCCAGCATGATCGAAGCGGTCGTATACCCGAGCAGGCATTGCAGCGGACGGCTCAACGAACGCACGGTCTCCAGCGGTATCGATAAATAGGCATTCTCCTGCTGGCGCAACCAGGCGCAGCAGTAGGACAACGACAGGGCGCGGCGTTGCTGGTCGCTGGTATTGGCGCCACCCCCATGCCACATCCCGCCGTCAAAGAGCAGCACCGACCCGGCCGGCATGACGATGTTGATCGACGGTATTGCCGGGACCTCTTCCTCTGTGGAAATGTGACTGCCGGGCAGTAACTCGGTGCCGCCGTTGGCTGGGGTATAGGCGTCAATTGCCCACTGGGTGCCGACCATGAGCGGTGGACGCGGGCGCGGCAGGGGGTAGACGCTGTCGTCCCGATGCAAGCCCTGGGAGGTTTCGCCGGGAAGCAGGGTGATCCCGGTCGCGGAGCTGAGCTGGATCTGGCTCTGCAAATAACCTTCGATAATGGCGATAACCCCGGGATGGGTGCATAGCTCATCCGCAGTGCGCGTCTTTTTCATGAAATTGTAAATGCGTTTGGTGCGGAAGCCCTCGAAGTCGGTTATTCCCAGGGAGGTGGCGGCATGAATCGTATCCATCTCCGCTCCGATTTCCGCCACCTTGTCCGCATTGAGCAGCCCTTCAAGAATGACATAGCCGTCGCGGCTGAGATTCTGGATGTTCGCCGCGACCGCCTCCCGCTCCTCCGGACTGGAGAGCCCCTTAAGCCGTTGGGTGTCGCGAACATCGGCATCGAATGGATTACCCGCCTTGCGGGCACTCGACTCACTCATAGTTACAGCCCTTCCACCCTGAGATATGCTGGAACACACAATCTTCGTAGGGGGGCTATAGTGGATACTAGGCTCAGGACGCATAACCAGAAGAGCACGGTAGCCGCCAGGCAGATGGCACTGAAGAAGGTGTGGGCGCACCGGTCGTAACGGGTGGCGATGCGGCGTCAGTCCTTCAGGCGGCCGAACATGCGTTCAATGCGGTTA
>JAJDZM010000056.1 GCA_022824615.1 Candidatus Binatia bacterium
TAACCGCATTGAACGCATGTTCGGCCGCCTGAAGGACTGACGCCGCATCGCCACCCGTTACGACCGGTGCGCCCACACCTTCTTCAGTGCCATCTGCCTGGCGGCTACCGTGCTCTTCTGGTTATGCGTCCTGAGCCTAGGTGGCAAAAGGACTGGTACACGCACGCCTGGCGCGAAGACCGCGAGTGCTCTAGTTCTCCAGCCGGAGAACTGGTAAAGGAAGCGACAGGCTGTATCGGAAGACAAGGAGTTTTGCGCATGCTTGGAACAGTATTAGGAGTAGGCCTTGGGGTGGTAATACTTGTCGGGGCTTGGTCTGCTGCGGGCTTTGCCGACGGGTTCGTGTCAACTGGGGCCGTGACGCTGGGCGTCTTGGGCGCACTCAGCGTGGCCACGTTTGTTGCCTTTCTGGCCAACGCCGGTCATCAGGAGCCGGAGTAAGAGCCGGGCTCGGATTTCTTACCCCTCAATCTTCGTTTTGGGCCGGAGTGGGCTGTTCAGGAATGATTCGTCCCGCCAGGTAAGGAGCCCTGTCGTGGTCTCCGGCATCCTGCGCCCCCGCGGGATTGACAGCCGAACAGCGGGGCGGGTAAGTACTTCACGTACTTTACGCGAAAGTGGCGGAATTGGCAGACGCGCAGGATTCAGGATCCTGTGGGGTAAAACCCGTGGGGGTTCAAGTCCCCCCTTTCGCATAGGTCAGGGGGCCTTTCTCAAAAAGAGGGAGGCCCCTTTTTACTGGGCTTCTGATACAACGGACTGCCTGTTGCAGAGTATGAGTCCGCCTTCCCAAGGAGCGAGTTGATGCCAAACGAACTGGCAAGCCAATATGACCCGACCGGACTGGAAAAGACGGTAGTCCGGCGCTGGGCCGAGACCAAACCTTTTGCCGCCACCCCGGACGACAATGAGCAACGCTATGTGATCATGATGCCGCTGCCGAATGTCACCGGTGCGTTGCACATGGGACACGCCATGGACAATGTCATGCAGGATTTGCTGACGCGCTGGCACCGCATGATGGGGGAGAACGCGCTGTGGATGGCGGGGACGGATCATGCCGGCATCGCCACGCAGGCCGTTGTGGAAAAACGCCTGTTCGAGCTGGAAGGCAAAACGCGCCATGATGTTGGCCGCGAGGCCCTGGTAGAGCGCATCTGGGACTGGAAAGAGCAATACCAGGCCCGCATCGTCAGCCAACAGCAGGCCATGGGCTGTTCGTGCGACTGGGACCGCCAGCGCTTTACCATGGACGCCGTCTGTGCCCGGGCCGTCCAGTGGACCTTTTTTCGTCTCTTCCGGGACGGCCTGATTTTCCGTGGGACGCGCCTGGTCAACTGGGACTGCCACTTACAGACTGCGGTGGCAGATGACGAGATTGTGTATGAGAGCGTCCAGGGGCATTTCTGGCATCTGCGTTATCCGGTCATTCATCCTCAGCCCGGCGAACCGGACTATGTGGTGGTGGCGACAACGCGGCCTGAAACCATGCTGGGCGATACGGCGGTGGCCTGCCATCCCGACCCACGTGGAGCGCTGGAGGAACTCATTCGCAAAACACAGGAACGCCTGGCCAGAGCCGGACAAAAAGAACGGGTCGAACTGGAAGCGGAAGTAGAGCGGCTTGAGAAACGACGCGCTACGCATCTGCCGCAGCTTGAACAGCTCGCGGCCATGGCCAGAGCCGGTCGTCTGGTGCGCCTCCCGCTGCTGGACCGCCCGATTCCACTCATCTGCGACGAATGGGCAAAACCCGAACTCGGCAGCGGTTGTGTGAAAATCACTCCAGGCCATGACCCCAATGACTATGAGGTCTGGGGCCGCCACCGCGAAAAGATCGGTATGCTTAACATTCTGAGCGCCGATGGCTCTTTGAACGACCAGGCTGGGTCGTATCAAGGGCTCGACCGCTTTGCGGCCCGAGACAAAATTATTCAGGATTTGGACGCGCTCGGCCTGCTTGAGGCGATTGAAGATCGGGAGATCGAAATCGGCCACTCAGACCGCTCCAAGACCCCGGTTGAGCCCTATCTGTCGGAGCAGTGGTTCGTGCGTATGGGCGATGTGGACGGTGGCGTCGTCTGCGGCCGGGGAACGGCCAATGAATTTGTCGCCCCCGGACTCGCCCAGGCCGCCCTGGACGCTACTGAAGACACATGGCGCTCGCCCACGGGCAAGAACGTGTCGTTTCACCCGGACGTGCGTTACCGGAACACCTATGTCAACTGGCTCGCCGAGAAGCGGGACTGGTGTATCAGCCGCCAGCTCTGGTGGGGACACCAGATCCCGATCTGGTCGGGCCGCTTTCAAGGCCAGGCATTACAGGAACAACTCGCCTGGCTCGCATCCCATCTGACGCGGGAAGATGTGGTCGCCCGCTTACAGACGGGCGATACCAACGAACTCATCAACTCCGAGGCGTCCAGTCGTCTGCAGCGATCCATCGCCGAAGACACGCCAGAGCAAAGCCAGGGAAAAATTTTGGTGTGTTTGCGTGAGCCGTCCAGCCAAGCGGACGTGGTGAGAGACCTGGAAGCGGCTGGTTTTGTTCGTGACCCTGATGTGCTGGATACCTGGTTTTCGAGCGGGTTGTGGCCGCATAGTACCCTGGGCTGGCCCGACCCCAACACTGCGGCAGTCGAAGCCGGTCAGTCGCCTCTGGGGACACAGAACGGCTCTCCCGACTGCCTCTCATATTATTATCCCGGCTCCTGCCTGGTGACCGGGCGCGACATCATTACCTTATGGGTCGCCCGCATGGTCCTGATGGGCCTGTACAACCTGGGCGATGTGCCGTTTACCGACGTCTTCATCCACGCCACGATTTTGGATGGCAAAGGCGAGCGGATGAGCAAGTCAAAAGGCAATGGCATCGATCCGGTGGATATTATCGAACGCTACGGCTGTGATGCCATGCGCTACGTCCTGTGTGAGATGCAAACCGGCTCCCAGGACATTCGTCTCCCTGTCCAAGCCATTTCGCCGTTTACCAATGAACCCGTAGACCTGGCAAAAGCCAAGCACGGCAGCAGCATTTTTACCTATGTGTGTCCCCAAACCGGCAAGGAATTTGATGTGCTCGGGACCATGCCGGACATCCCCTCGGCCAAGCTGATCAGCGAGCGCTTTGAGGTCGGTCGCCACTTCTGCAATAAGCTGTGGAACGCGGTACGGTTTGCCTTGCCGAATCTTGAGCAGACGTCCTTTGTGGAACGCAACCCGGCGAGGCTGCCGTTTGAAGAGCGTTGGATCCTATCCCGCCTGACGCGGGCAACCGCCGAAGTGCAACAACAGCTTGAAGCCTATAATCCGTCGGCCGCCCTGTCGGTGGCGCGCGACTTTTTCTGGTCGGAGCTGTGCGATTGGTATCTGGAAATGATCAAGCCGCGCCTGCGCGCAGATGGTGCGGACAGTGCCCGACAAGTCCTGGCCTTTTGCGTTGATCAGACCCTGCGGCTGTTTCACCCGTTCATTCCCTTTGTGACCGACTTTTTATGGCAACAATTGAATGCACATGCTACCCAGCGTGGAATTGGGAGTACGCTTCAGACGCCAGATACGATATCCCGCGCGCCTTGGCCGCAGCCGAATACGAGCTGGCAGGATGAGCAACTGGAACAGCAGGTAGACTTTTTACAGGCCGTCATTCGGGCCATCCGCGATATTCGCAGCCAGTATACGGTGCCACCGAAACAGCGAGTGCAGGTACGCATCAAAATTGTGGGCGAAGCGCCGGATATCCTGAACAAGGGACTGGTCCATATTCAAGGTCTGGCCGGGGTCGAGTCGGTCGAAATGGCCGCGGACGCCGAGCGGACGCGCGATTCCGCCACCGCGGTTGTGGGTGAGCTTGAGGTGTATGTGCTCGGGGTCATCGATATCGAGAAAGAACGGGCACGTTTGAACGGACAGATCAAAAAGCTGAGCGGCGCGCTTGCGGGTGTACGGAAAAAACTCGGCAACGAAAAATTCCTCTCACGGGCAAACCCCGAAGTGGTCGCAAAGGAACGTTCCAAGCTGGCCGACATGGAGTCGCAGTTAGGGACGCTTAACGAGAATCTGGCCGCGTTGGGGTAAGCGCGCGACGCTCCCTTATGTCAGTCTGCGCTTGATACATCGCTTGATACATCGCTTGATTATTTCTCCTTACTTATATAGGTTTTTTGTAAGGAGGAATGGTATGGTTGTAAAGATCACCTCAAAGCGCCAAGTAACTTTTCCGGCGAGGGTACTTGACGCGCTCGGCGTGGGCCCAGGCGACCAACTCGAACTGGAAGAAGGCCCTGACGGCTTCATTTTGCGCCCGCGGCGGATAGACTTGTCTCGGCTCGGGGGGCTTCGCGACAAGATTCCACCCGGACGGCCGCCGTTCGACATCCGCAAGTTCCGGGACCAACGGGAACAAGGACATGGCCCTGCGCTACGGGATTGATACCTCGGTGCTCGTACGGCTGCTCACCGGCGAACCTCCAGACGCATTTGCACACTGTGTGG
>JAJDZM010000173.1 GCA_022824615.1 Candidatus Binatia bacterium
TAACCGCATTGAACGCATGTTCGGCCGCCTGAAGGACTGACGCCGCATCGCCACCCGTTACGACCGGTGCGCCCACACCTTCTTCAGTGCCATCTGCCTGGCGGCTACCGTGCTCTTCTGGTTATGCGTCCTGAGCCTAGGAACCCACCCCGGCAATACTGGCCAACCCTCCAAAGAGGGGATGTTTTGTTCTTTCAAAGCTGAACGGAGAGCGGCGGTCATCCGCTCTCTTCCGGTTTGGTTGTATCCGCCCGCCGCTCTCCGTACCAGAATTCCAACCCTTCACGTTGCCGCAATGCCCGCGGACCTGTGCGGAGCAGATAGCCAAACAAACGAAAGGTCTCCCGGAGGGAATACACCCGGAGTTTACGACCTGATGTGATCACGTGCTCGCGCAGGATCACGAATCTGCCGCGTTTGCGGAGCGCCAGACTCAGCCAGACTTCTTCCGACGCATAGCGCCTCTCGTCAAAACCGCCCACGGCCTCAAAGGCGGACCGGGTACAAAACAGAAAGCTTCCGCTGGCCAGCCCCGCCAGGCTGTAGAGCGGCGGTACGAGGCGCTCGGCGATTTTGCCATACCACGGCAGCGGCCGGTCAAAGCGAAACCGGCTGCCGCCCCCGACCGCTCCCTGCCGGAGGGCGCGAACGGCCGCGTGGAGGAGGGGCGCGTTGACCCAGGTATCCGCGTCAATAAAGAAGAGATAGTCGCCCTTTGCTGCGTGCGCTCCAGCGTTGCGGGTTGCCGCAATATGACGCTTTCTGACCGAAAGGACGCGCGCCCCACCGGCTGCGGCGAGTGAGGCGGTCCGGTCGGTCGAAGCATCATCCACTACCAGAATTTCACAGACTGTGTCTAAGGACCGGACGGCCTGACGCAGGGCCTGGAGCGTTCGGCCAATGTTATCCTGCTCATTATAGGCGGGAATAATAAACGAGATCACACGGATTGACCTGCCGATTGACCCGAGGGCAGCGGTGCTTCCGCTGCACGGTTTTGTCCGTACAGGCCCAGGAGTTCGTTCAGCGCTAACGAGGCAACCACCACCACGCCGCCGATAATGGCGAGATCGCTGGGCCGTTCCCCAACGCCGATCCACACCCACAGCGGACCAAGGATCGTTTCCAGGAGAGCCAGGAGGCTGACTTCGACCGCAGTAATATACCGCGCCGCCAGCGTCATGAGCAGGCAACCCAGCCCACCCTGAAGGGTGCCCATACATGCCAGTATGCCGATATCCTGCCACGCGGCCTGAAACGGCAGGCTGAAGGGCAGGGCTACGGCGCTGGAGATGAGCGCGGCAACAAGAATGGCCGGCGTCATATCGGCCCGCGCCTGACTGTGACGCAGCAGAATCACACAGATTGCAAAGGCCACCGCACAGCCGCCGGCTATTATACTCCCCGCCAGCGTACCGGCGGTGAGAGAATCGAGACACATGGCGATGATGCCGGTCAGCGCAATGCTCATTGCCACGTAGCGACGCACCGGCACCAATTCCCCCAGAAACACTCGGCCCAAAAGCGCGGCAAGAAAGGGCGACGTGCTGATGATGACGAGGGTATGTGCCACCGTTGTCTGAGTGACGGCGAGAATGAAGCCCAGGAATGAGGCGGCCAGACACAGGCCGGCCAGGAAGCCACCCGGCCCGATGGCGACGACCGTTCGTCGCACGCTGCCCGCGTAGCGAAAGGCGAGCCAGACGACCAGGAACACCCCCATGCTGAGCGAGCGCCAGAAGGCGATCTCCCAGCTGTTGGGGATGCTGACGGAGCGAACAAACAGGCCGCCCGTGCTCCAGCACAAGCTTGCGCCGAGCATAAGCAGCAAGCCCTTGAGGTGAGGAGGAAACGTGCCCAGCCTTTCAGGTCTGGTGGAGGCCACGTTTCCTCTTTGCTGCGGGTTCCGGGTCTGGTCGAGCAGCGCAGCGTTACGGCTTGACGGCAATCGCTTCGACCTCGATCAGGAGCCCCGGAAAAGCCAGGCCGGCCACCACAACGGCCGTACTGGCCGGCGGGTTGTCGCCGAAGATATCTCCACGCGCTTCGAGCATCTCCATGAACTTGCTGCCGTCGGTGATATAGGTATTGATCTTGATAATATGGTCCATCTTCGCGCCCGCCGCAGCGAGAACCGCCTTGATGTTGCGGAAGACCTGGCGCGTCTGGGTCTTCATATTGCCCTTGCCAACCAGCTTGCCCTGCGAGTTGAAAGCGACCTGACCGGACACGTAAATGGTATTGCCGATCTGTTTCGCCTGGGCCAGAGGCAGCTTATCGTCCCAGCTCCAGCCCGGATCGATAAGCTTCGCCGCGGTTGCGTCCTGTACGGGGGCAGCCTTTTTCGTTGCTTTTCTCGTTGCCATGCTCTTTCCTCCTTAGGGGTGATGATTAATACTTCGCAATCACTTCTCGGCCAAACTCTTCTATAAGCTCCTGACCATCCGTCACAACCTGAACGGCAACCTGGGTCAGGCCGGCGGCTTCGAGCGCCTTGATGCGCGCGATGATTTCCTCGCTTGTCCCGGTCAGCGTCGAGGTCCGAATCAGGTCTTCGGTCAGGTAGTCCTCCTCCCCCGGCTTGAGATAGATCAAATGCCCCTCATGCACCTCAAGATAACGCCGATCCTGTGGGGTCTGCATCTTGGCAATATAATCGTCACGGTAGCGCGCGTATAGCCGGCCCAGGGGTGACTGCTCTACGGCTACCGCCGAACCTTCCCACATGGCATGCAGGGGCAGAATGGCGTATGGACCAACCCGTTCGATGACACGGGGCGAGGTCGGCGATTCGCCGGGCTGTAGCAGGCAGGTGGTTGTCAGGGCCATGCGTGCAATCGCATCGACAGACCGACCCGCTTTCTCCGCGCCCCGTGCCACGGTTGCCAGGTCTTGGCTGAAATGCTCGGCATCCGAGAAGACGGTAATCCAGCCGTCCGCCACCTCCCCGGTCAGTTCCATCGCCTTGGGGCCATTGGCCGCAAAGTAAATCGGAATGTGATCTTGCAGGTTGATATAGCCATGTTCGGGGTGCAGAAAGCGAATCCAGCGTTCGCGCTCGCCTTCACGAAAGAGGATTTCTTCGCCGCGTAGCAGCGCTCGACACTGCTGCATATATTCTCGGGTCGGCCCGAGTCGGACGGGCGGCAGGCCCATAGTGTTCCGACCGGTAAAACCCGTGCCGATACCGAGAATGGCGCGTCCGGGGGCAAGCTGGTTGATAGTGGCAATCGAGTGCGCCGTCACTGGGGCCAGCCGGCTGCTGGGGATGGCAACGCCGGTGCCGAGTTTGATCGTTTTGGTATGCTCGGCCGCCAGCGCCAGGCAGGCGTACACGTCGCTGTAGAGCATCTGCGAGTCATAGAACCAGGCATGGCTGAAGCCGAGTTCTTCGGCTCGGATCAGGTCTTTCCAGGCATCAAGCCGGGCCGGATAGGCAATCCCGAATTCCATGCTTCCTCCTCATGCGGCACTCCTCCCAGGACGTGTGATGCATATTGTGGCGTGAGCCTCCCGGGACCGGTCCGGCGGCCCCCGCCTCGGGCCGCTTGCGGGCTGGAAGCCCGCACTCCTGGGAGGGGTGACCGAAGGCCGGGGTGGGTTCCTTTTCGCATCATACGTTCCCTGAGGGAGCGAGGTTTACGCACACACCGGCGGACGCTTGTCCATCCACGGCTGGGCCTGCTCGATCTGGGAGCCGATCCGCAGCAGCAAATCCTCCTGGCCATAGGCCGGGACAAAATGGACGCCGACCGGCAGGCCGTCCGGGGTCCAGTGGAGCGGCAGCGACAGCCCTGGCTGGCCCGAGGCATTATTCGCCGGCGTGAACGGAATCACCTCAAGATTGCGCTCCCACTTGGCGAGATTGTCCGCGCTGGGCCCGCCCATATCGCCCAGGCGCGGCGGCGGCTCACCTAGCGTGGGAGTAACCAGGAGATCAAAGCCGTCGACCCACCAACTGGCTAGGCGGCGCGCCCAGGCGTGTAGCCAGTTCATCGACGCCAGATAACTGGTTGCCGAAATCTTGCGGCCCTCCTCCACGAACCGCCAGGCGTAGGGCTCAATATCACCTTCGCCAATGCGCTGCCCGGCGGCGGCTTCAATATCATCCGCGGTCAGGGCGGAGTGGGCGTTGACTACAAGAGTCCAGTGGTCGATCCACTCAGGTTCGTCATAGGCTTCGGGATGCGCAATCTCGACCGTATGGCCGAGCGATTCGAGCAGCTTGCCGGTCTGCTCGACCGCGAGCTTGCACTCCTGATGCAGGGGAGCGTCGTTGCGAGGTCGCTGGAGCATGAGGCCGATACGGAGACTGCCGGGATCGCTCCCGACTTCTTCGGTGTACGGCCGAACCGGCGTAGGCGCGGCATAGGGGTCGCCGGGCATGACGCCCTGCATAATGTCGAGCACACCGGCCATGTCGCGGACCGAAAGCGTCATCACGCCTTCATTGGCCATCCCGTGCCAGCACTCGCCCATGCCCGGACCAAACGATACTCGACCCCGGCTGGGTTTGAGCCCGACAATGCCACACATGCTGGCTGGAATACGTAGCGACCCGCCCCCATCACCGCCGTGCCCGACGGTAACTATGCGGGCGGCGACACAAGCGGAGCTGCCGCCGCTTGAGCCGCCGGGAGAATGATCCAGGTTCCACGGGTTATGGGTCGAGCCATAGGCCGCGGGTTCGGTCGTGCCCATCAGCCCCCACTCCGGCGTGTTGGTCCGGCCCACGCTGATAAAACCGGCCTCGCGGAACTTCACCGACAGATAGGTGTCTTGCGGTGAGGTGAAGTTCAGCCGCTTCAGGAACTGCATGCCGTTATGCAGCGGCTCTCCCGCCGGACCGCCGAGCAGGTCTTTCATCACAAACGGGACGCCGCGAAAGGGGCCGGCCGGCAGGTCGGCGGCCTGGGCCTGGGCGCGCGCCTTGTCAAACAAGGGGTGAATCACCGCGTTGAGCTGGGGGTTGAGCTGTTCGATCCGGGCAATCGCGGCATCGACCAACTCCAGGGGTGAAGCCTCGCCGTTTTTGACGAGTTCGGCCTGGGCGGTCGCATCCAAATAGGCGAATTGGTCTGACATGACGAAACTCCTTTGACACAGGTTCCAGACAAGGAACGTGGTTGCCGTTCAGCAAAAGACGACAGGCTCAGTCCAAAATGGCCGTCCCGTTGATCTCGACCAGCTGCTCGGGAACAAACAGGCCCTTGATCTCGACCCAGGTACTCGTCGGCGTATAGTCCCCGAATGCCTCGCGAAAGATGTCAGCCGTTTTCTGGAGTTCGGTCATATTCGTGGTATAGACGGTTTGGGCGACCCAGTTTTTGAAGGTCGCGCCCTCGGCGGCCAGACAGCGTTGGATGATCTCCAGGACCTGGGCGACCTGGGCGCGGATATCTCCGACCCCGACGACCTCAACATCATCAAGGTTGCCTTTGAAGGGGGCGACACCCGACAGATAGAGCATATTCCCGGCTCTGATGCTTTGGGTGAAGCCGTAGGTCCGGAAAGCCTCGTCCGACATATAGCCCACATCCGGGTTGCTGCGCGTGATCATAGCCTGCCTCCTCTTTGTGTGTGATTGACCCCGACTGTATGAAAAACGCCGGAGCCGCGTCAAGGGAAAGGGCGGAATCTTGATCTCGGCCCTTTCACGCAGAGCCCAGTATCTGCTGCATCTCCGCGTCGGTCGGGGCTTTCGGACAGGCGGGCAGGGCGGCGTGCATCTCATCCCAGGGCTGGCCGCTCGCGGTCCAGACGTTGACCGCGGGCTGAAACCGACTCGGCTCATCCCGGCTGGCGGCCCAGACGCCTATCAGATCGGGAACCAGTTCGGCCAGGATAAAGACCGGTGAGCCGCACTGCGGACAAAAACCGCGACTCACGGCCCGCCCGCTTTCGGCCTTTACCTCGTAGTAGGCGACCGCCCCGGTGCTGGAGAGCGCAGTCTTGGGGACGTATGAAACCGGGCAAAAGGCGCTGCCGCTCGCACGCTGACAGTCCCGACAGTGGCAGTTCCACGAGAACACCGGGTCGGCCGTACACTCATATCGGATTGCACCACACGCGCAGCCACCAGAGAACGAGTTGGACATGACCGCCTCCTGTCCAGTCTCTAAGTATAATCTTCACAGTATATTATTACCCTAATTAGGGTAATAATATGCGCGATTGACTTTCCCAACTTAGTACCCTCTTTCTGGCCTTTTTCCCTGTCGCTCCCTGGTCTCACTCTCCTCAAGGCTAAACGTGCTCAAAACCTGCTCTTTTCCCTTCTCTCGCCCGTACGAGTCCAGCTTCATCATACGCGGCTTCCCGTATACTGCCGGATTGGGAAGTGTCGGAAGTGCTGGCATCGTCACACCCTGGACATTGCTCGCTGACCCTACCCCCTCTGATGACACGGAGTCTATAGGAATGCCGACCAAGATGCGGAATAAGACACTCTGCTTAGCAGATTAGGACAGTTGGCGTCGAATTAGGATAGTACCCAATCTTTGGGCGAAGAGGCTTGATTTGCCCTTCTTAAAAGGCACATATATATGTGCAAAAGAAGTACGGTGATGGAAACGAAAACGGACCGGATCAGACGCAAGTTGGAAAAGGACGGATGGTATATGACGCGCCATGGCTCTGGTCACGACATCTATCGGCACCTGTCTATCAAGGGCATCATTACGCTACCCAGACACAAGACGGTATCTCTCGGTGTGGCCCGTTCCATTGCAAAAAAGGCGGACTGGACAGAATGATTGACCCAAGAGGAGGACCAGGCATGCTCCGCTATCCCGCGCTGATTGACGGCAAAAAAGGCGCTTACGGCGTGACGTTTCCCGACCTTCCCGGCATCGTCTCCATGGGCAAAACCGTGGACGAGGCAATGCTGAATGCCGAGGAAGCGCTGCGCGATTATGCGGCTGAGGCGGAAAATGACGGGGAGGAAATCACGCCGCCAAGCGCTCTGGAACGGGTGAAACCCCTGGCCGGGCAGGCTCTTGTGTCCATCCCGTTGATCCGTCCCTCGGGCCGGAGCGTGCGCATCCATATTGCGCTCGACGAGGGCGTGGCTGCTTTCATCGACGCTGAGGCACGAAGGCGTGGTATGACCCGCACGACCTATGTCGAATGGATGGCGCGGCGTATCGCGGAGATGGGGGGATAGGGAGAGGATTATATTTTTGACCGACGGACCGGTGAGTCCGGCTCTGACAGCCGCAGGACCGCCTTGCCGATTCCCGGCCAGATGCGCAGCAGGCCAAACGTCGCCCGGATGATGATCCACACTGCCATCGCCAGCCACACCTGGGCAAACGCCTGCGCGTGCGTTGGGTCGATGCACAGCAGGACAAGCACGCCCGTCCCCGTAGCAACGATCATGGCGTTGCGCAGGTAGGCATAATCGCCGGTTCCCCAATGAATACCGTCTGTGACAAAGGACAGCGCGTTGAGCGGCTGGGTCACGGCGCAGATGAGGAGGCCCGTCAGGAAAAGCGCCTGGGCGCTCGGCGGCACTAAAAGAAACGCCAGGAGACGCTCGCCCAGCAGCAACGCCAGAAACAGCACCCCGCCGGTCCCAAGCGCCCAGCGACAGGCAATACGCGCGGCCTGCCGGGCGATGTCTGTCCGCGTTGCGCCCAGGAAGTAGCCGATCAGACTCTGGGCCGTGACGGCATAGGCGTCCAGCAAAAAGGCCAGAAACATCCATAACTGACGCAGGGCCTGATGCGCCGCTCCGGCCTCGATGCTGATCTGAAGGGCGGTCCAGGTCGAAATCAGCATAAAGATTTGAGCGAATCCCGTCCGTAGCGCCAAGTCGCGGCCAATCAGAAAAAAACGGCGCGTCCGCTGCCAGGCAAACTCACCGCTCAGGCCCGTGCGCTTGGCAACGACCCAGAGCGCCCATACCATACCGAGAATCTGACTCAGCACGGTCGCCCAGGCGGCGCCGGCGATTCTCAACGCCGGAATCGGGCCAGCCCCGAAAATCAGAATAGGGTCCAGGATGATGTTGACCAGACTCATCCCGCCCGCAATCCAGAGCGATGTTCGCATGGCTTGCAGCCCGCGCAATACGCCAAAAGCCGCCGTCACGACCAGACTCGGAACCACGCCGAGCAGGCGAATGTGCAGATAGATTTGTGTATCCGTCTGCACGACGGCATCCGCGCTCATCCAGACGGAAAAGCGCTCGATTCCCGGCCAGGTGATGAGCGTCAGACCCAGTCCCAAAAGAACGGCGAGCAGCAAACCCAGGCTGGCCACGCTGCCGACCCGGTGCGCCTTTCCTGCGCCAACGGCCTGTGCCACCTCGGTTTGGGTGCCCACGCCCAGAAAATTGAATATCCACAGGATGCCGGATAGCAAGGCGGTTGCCGCACCCAGTCCGGCTGCCGAAGCCGCGCCCAGCCGTTCCACAAACGCGGTATCGACCAAGCTGGCAAACGGCTCGACCACGAGGGAGGCCATGACGGGCAGACTCAGGGTCGTAAAGGTGCGATGGGGGTGAAGGGCGAACGGATGTTTGTCTGGAGACTCCACAGATGTGGTCATAGGGCTGGGTTCTCTTCGCGGGAGAACTGAAGATACGCCTGCTGCATAGGCAGCCTGATTTAACAAAAAAATTGACCCCAGGCGAGTTTGTATCCAGAGTCGGCCTCGGATAAGAAAGACTCGCATGACTGACCCGACTGCCCTGCTGACGGCGCTGCAACACGGTGACAGTTTTTTCCCCGGTGGCGGGTTTGCCGCCTCGTGGGGATTAGAGACGCTCTTTACCGATGCCTATGTGCCGGACGCCGAGACCTTGCAGCATTTCGTCCAGGGCCAACTCCGCCACCGTTGGGCACGCTGCGACCGACCCGCCTTGGTGTGGGCGTATCGCGCGGCGGGCGAGTTGGAAAAAATTGCCGCGGTTGATGCAGAACTGGAGGCGCTCTCGCTTGCGCGTGAGTTGCGCGTCGTATCGCAGCGGGCCGGCCGGGCTCTGCTGCGCGTGCACGCCCGGCTCGGGACGCCCTGTGCGTCCGACTATCTGGAGCGTGTCACAACCGGACCGGCGAAGGGCCATCTACCCATTGTTCAAGGGCTGGTCTGGCGGGGAGTCGGGCTAGGCGCGGAGCAGGCCAGCCTGCTGTCCGGCCATCTCCAAGGTGTGGCGTTTGTGAGTGCCGCTATCCGGCTCGGCTTTGTGAGTCATATCCAGGCCCAACTGATTGTGCAGCGGATACGCCCCACGCTGACCGCGCTGCTTGACGCGCCCCTGCCCGAGTCTCTCAGCAGCTTTACGCCGGTCGCGGATATTGCCATGATGCGGCATGAGACCCAGACGACGCGGTTGTTTGCGAACTGACTCGTGCGCCTGGCGTATACCCTACGCTCAGTAATCGATCCCCAGGAGGAACGCCCATGCTGAACCTCACACCTACGGAAAACGAACGCCTCACCATTTTTATGGCGGCTGAACTTGCGCGCCGTCATAAGGCCAAAGGGCTCAAGCTCAACGCCGCCGAGGCCATTGCCTATATCACGGATGAACTGCTTGAGGGCGCGCGCGAGGGGAAATCGGTTGCGGAACTGGTCAGCCTGGGGTCAACGCTGCTGACGACCGACGACGTACTGCCCAACGTTGCCCAACTGGTATCCAGGATTATGGTGGATGGGATGTTCCCGGATGGGACCAAGCTCATTGCCGTGTATAATCCGATCCGCCCCGGCTCCGAGCCCCTGCCCGAATCACCGTACGGGCGGCCCGGCGGGATTATCACGCCTGACGAAGAGATCGACCTGAACGCAGGCCGCGAAACCCTGACCCTCGATGTCGTCAATACCGGGGATCGCGCCATCCAGGTGACCAGCCATTTTCATTTCTTTGAAGCCAACAAGGCCCTGGAGTTTGATCGGGCTCAGGCGTTCGGCATGCGCCTGGACGTGCCGGCCGGCGCGTCGGTGCGTTTCGAGCCCGGGGTGAAGAAGGCCGTTCCGTTAGTCGTCCTGGGCGGCAGCGGCGAAGTCACCGGTCTCAATAATCTCACCAACGGCTCCATTCATTCCGAGGCGGTCAAGCGGGCCGCTCTCCAACGGGCCAAAGAACGCGGCTTCAAAGGCGCATAGGAGAACGGCTATGGCCAGACTGACACGGGCGGCCTATGCGGCCACGTATGGGCCAACAACGGGTGATATGGTGCGTCTGGGCGACACCTCGCTGCTGGCCGAGGTTGAGCACGACTCCGCGGTCTATGGTGACGAGTGCCTGACCGGGGCCGGCAAGGTGATGCGCGACGGGATGGGCTTTCACGCCCCCACGACCGCGGCGTCGGGCGGGCTGGATATGGTGGTCCAGAACGCCACGATCATCGACCCGGTGCTGGGCATTGTGAAGGGCGATATCGGTATTAAAGACGGCAAGATCGTTGGTGTGGGCAAAGCCGGCAATCCCGCCATCCAGGACGGTGTTCAGCCCGAGTTGGTCTGCGGTCCGTGTACGACCATTGTGCACGGCGATGGCCTGATCATTACCCCAGGGGGAGTGGAGGCGCACGCCCACTTCCTGTGTCCGCAGCAGTGTGAACACGCCTTGGCCAGCGGCATTACGACCATCATTGGCGGAACCATGGGGCCGCATTTCGATATCAGTTGCGCGGGACCGAATAATCTGGCCAAGATGCTCAGAGCCTGCGAGCACTATCCCTTGAATTTCGGCTTTCTGGGGCGGGGCAACTCGCACGTCGGCGCTGCGATTGAGGAGAGCGTGGCCGGCGGGGCGATCGGCGTCAAGGTCCACGAGGATTTTGGAGCCATGCCGGCCACCATCGACTGCGCGCTCACAGTGGCGGATCAATACGACTTCCAGGTGCAGCTCCATACCGACACCATCAACGAGGCCGGCTATTGTGAGGATACGCTGGCCGCGATCGCCGGTCGGACGATTCATATGTACCACGTGGAGGGAGCCGGCGGCGGCCATGCGCCCGACCTTATCCGTGTCGCCGGTGCGCCCAACTGTCTGCCGTCTTCCACCAATCCGACCAACCCCTACTCGCGCAACGCGCTCGACGAAGCCCTGCCCATGACCATGGATGCCCATATGCTGAACTGGCGTTTGCCGGAGGACGTCGCCTTTGCCGAAAGCCGCATCCGTCCGCAAACCATGGCTGCGGAAGACGTGTTGCACGACCTTGGCGCGATTTCGATCTTTGCCGCGGACACGCAGGGGATGGGACGGGTGCATGAAACCATTACGAATTGCTGGCGGCTGGCGAGTAAAATGAAGGACCAACGCGGTCGTCTTCCCACGGAAAAAACGCCGCGTGCCGATAACGAGCGGGTCAAACGCTATATCGCCAAGTACACCATCAACCCGGCCCGGGCGATGGGCATTGACCACTACGTCGGTTCGCTGGAAGCCGGTAAGATGGCCGATCTGGTGTTATGGGGAGCGGCGTTTTTTGGTGCCAAACCGCTGATGGTGATGAAGGGTGGTTTTATGGCCTGGTCTATCATGGGGGACGCGAGTGGCTGCATCTTCCCGGTTGAGCCTATTATCCAGCGTCCCATGTGGGGAGCAGTGGGGAGCGCGCCGTCGGCCCTCAGTGCAATCTTCGCCAGTTCCCTGGCGCTTGAGGCCGATATTCCGCGCAAGCTCGAACTCGACAAACCCATGTTGCCGATCCGGAATACCCGAGCGGTGGGGAAGGGGGATATGCTGCATAACGACGCCTGCCCGGACATCACCGTCAACCCGCACACGCATGAGGTATACGCCGATGGTGAGCTGATGACGTGTGAGCCTGCGGATGAAGTCCCGCTCGCCAGAAAGTATTTCTTACGCTGAGCGGCCCAGCCTCCGTCAAACGCCATGCGCACTGCATCCGCCCCTGGGCTCTCGGCCGAGTCATGCTCCGTTACACCTCCGCACGTATCCCTGAGCTTCAAACGCGACCCTTCCGGTCAGACCTTTATCGCCAGGCAACGGACAACCTATCCTTTCACCCTTACCCAGCCGTTCTGTCTCGACCGGGCTCCGCGCGGGATGCTGACGCTGATGCTCCAGTCCACCTCTGGTGGGGTGTATGAAAATGAGCGTCTGGCGCTCGATTTTTCGGTGGAGGATGGAGCGTGCGTGCATCTGACCACCCAAGGGGCGACTGTTGTCCACTCGATGCGGGAGGGCAGGGTCGCCACGCAGCAGGTTTCCATCCGAGCGGGCAAGGGCAGCTTTGTCGAGTATCTGCCCGACCCGCTCGCATTATTCCCCCAAGCGCACTTCCGCTCTGCTGTCCATATTGCTGTCGAAGAAGGTGCGACGGCCATCAGCGGCGATGCCTTTGGACTGCACGACCCGGACGCCTTGGGCCGTCCGTTTGGCTCGATTTTCAGCGAAACCGTATTCCAGCGACCGGACGGACAGCGTCACTGTGTAGACCGCTTCGAGATGAGCGGCCACGAGTTCGTTACGAGTCTGCCTTCGGCCCTGCGGCGTTATCAGACGCAGGGGACGTTCTGGGTGGTGTCGGACCACGATACCGAGGAATTGGTGACCGCCGTACGAACGGCGCTCGATCCTCTTCCCGGCATCTATACCGGTGCGTCGATCCTGCCCGGCAATGCGGGCGTCTGGATGCGCGTGCTCGCCGTTGACGCGGTTGCCCTGCGCAGCGCGTTTCACGCGGCCTGGCGCGCGGTGCGGCTCTGTCTGACCGGTGTGGAACCGCCCAGCCGCCGCAAATCAGGCTGGCTGTGATGGGCGAGACCTAGAACCAATAATCGTCCCACACCAGCAGACCCACGACGGCACGACGGTGGTACTGCCTGGTATATGCTTCGGCCGCTTCGATAGCCGCCCCTTCCTGCAAGTGGTAGGACAGGACGTCGCCTTGCACGCCGGGCGAGGGAGACGGCTCGGCTAAGAGAATGAACGACTCTCCCAGTCCGGTGACCGGGGTGCGGTCTCCGTGAGTGGGCTGGTGGAGTGGCGAGGAATGCTTTGTCCGCGTGTGGAAACCCGCGGGGCGCGTACTATAGCATTTTTCCAACAACCAGACGTGCGCGAAGCCGGGCGGAATCTGCTTGCGCGCTTCCGGATAGATGTACTCCACCCGCTCCTTGTCGAGTAAGACGCTCCAGCGTTGGCGGCGGTTGGAGACATAGATAAACAAGAGTCCCGCATCCCCCCGACCGACGCGGGTAAACGGAGTCCGGGTCGGCAGCACCTGGGAAGGGAAGTTACGGTAGTAGTAGTCCGGCGGCGGAGTATCCATAATTAAAGAAGAACTGTGTCACAGCGGCTTTTGTAAAAAAAGAACCTGTCCAGCCTCTGGATCATAGGTCGCTCGAATAAAGCCGACACCAAAATACAATCCTTGGGCAACCGTATTATTGAGTTGCACTTCCAGCGTCAGCTTACAGCAGCCCAACTCACGTGCTTTATGTTCTACGCGCTGCAATAACAAGCGCCCGATGCCTTGTCCGCGACAGTCCGGATTTACCGCCAGGTCGTGGATGTTTATCAGCGGTTTCGCAGCAAAGGTTGAGAAGCCCCGGAAACACACGGCAATCCCCACGGCTTCGTCTCCCCGATAGGCCAGGAAAATCAACGTTGTCGGGTGGGCTTGCAGGCCTGGAATAAGGCGAGTGCGCACGTCTTGCGGCAGGTCTTGACTATTGCCCATCGGATCACGGGCATAATTGTTCACAAGCCGGAGGACCGCCTCCCGGTGATCGGGCCGATGCAAGTCCGCTTCAACAACGGTGAGGGTAGACATAAGGCGCTCCTAGACCCAACTATCATTATCGGCCGTCAAGTCGCCACCGGCATCACCGGTATTGACCGTGCCTGCGGGCTCAACCAGCAGGACGTGACATTCCTTCTCGGCCCACGGCTTATGCTCAATGCCTTTCGGCACAACAAACATTTCTCCCGCTCCCAGCGCCACACTGCCATCCTGAAAATCAATCTGCATCGATCCCTGTATCACAAGAAAGACTTCGTCCGTATCAACATGCCTATGCCAGACAAAATTGCCTTGGAGCTTGACCAGCTTGAAATGATAGTCGTTCATCTGAGCGATGATTTTGGG
The DNA here is from genome assembly GCA_022824615.1 of Candidatus Binatia bacterium. Taxonomy (GTDB): domain Bacteria; phylum Desulfobacterota; class Binatia; order Bin18; family Bin18; genus Bin18. Next base: position 14,079 of record JAJDZM010000173.1, read on the forward strand.
GGACCAATGGTCTGAGAACGCGGCGAGTTTTTGCGTCAGATTGATGGGCGTAGGCGTCATGGTGAGCCCTCTTGTTGTTCCAAACGATCAAGCAGCTTGCCTGGGTGTTCTTCGACCAGCAGCAGGGCGAGATATTGCGCTTTCAAAAACTGCTCATTCACGCTGTGATGCAAGAACTGAAGCAGCAGGTCGTAGTAACGATTGACGTTCAGCAGGCCGCAGGGCTTGGCATGGATATTTAACGCCCGCCAGGTGAGCGCTTCAAACAATTCCTCCAGCGTGCCGATGCCACCGGGCAGGGCGATCACCCCGTCCGCGAGTTCGGCCATTTTCGCCTTGCGCTCATGCATGGAGCCGACCACGTGGAGTTCCGAGAGGCCGTGGTGGGCCACCTCCCGGTCAACCAGCGTATCGGGAATGACGCCGACCACCCGTCCGTTCTCGGCCAGGACGGTGTCAGCCAGCGCACCCATGAGACCGATATGCGCCCCGCCGTAGACCAGTTCGAGACCCCGGGCAGCCAGTTCTCTGCCGAGCGCTTGGGCGGCCGAGAGATATTCCGGGCGGGCGCCCAGGCACGACCCGGTAAAAACACACAAGCGTTTCATGCAGCGTATCCTCTATCCGTGCTATTGTATTGTTCTTCCTCACCGTTCCGTGTAGAGGAAAAGCCTAGGGCAAGGAGAAAGCCTGATTATACCAGAAAGTTTTCTCAGGAGGACCTGCATGCGCGCCGCCGAGCAACACCAAGCATCTGACGACTGGGTCTGGCAAGCCATTCGAGACGAAGCCGCGTTGGAAGCCGACCGCGAGCCGGTGCTGGCGAGCTTTTTACACTCGATTATTCTGAATCACTCCTCATTGGAGGAAGCGTTGAGCTATCTTTTGGCCGGGAAGCTGACGAATCTCAATCTGCCGTCCATTACCCTGCGCGATATCATCATGGAAGCGCTGATCGATGACCGGCAGATCGGTCAGGCGGTTCGAGCGGACATTTGCGCGGTTCGCGACCGCGACCCGGCCTGTTCGTTCTATTCAGCGCCCCTGCTGTACTATAAGGGTTTGCACGCGCTCGAAGCCTATCGCGTGGCGCACTGGCTGTGGAAGCAGGACCGGAAGACTTTAGCCTTCTGCCTGCAGAACCGGATTTCGGAAGTCTTCAGCGTGGATATTCACCCGGCGGCCCGGATTGGTTCGGGGATCTTTATTGACCACGGCAGCAGCCTCGTCATTGGAGAGACGGCCGTGGTTGAGGACAATGTGTCCATGCTCCAGGAAGTGACCCTCGGAGGAACCGGAAAAGAGACCGGTGACCGGCATCCCAAGATTCGGACCGGGGTGTTGATCAGTGCCGGGGCCAAGATTCTGGGCAATGTCGAGGTCGGGGCAAACGCGAAGGTGGGCGCGGGGAGTGTCGTGCTCAGCAATGTCCCGGCGGGCTGTACAGTCGCCGGCGTGCCGGCCAAGCTGGTGGGCCGCTGTGCCAAACTCCAGCAGCCGGCGTTTGAGATGGACCACAACCTGCCCACCGGAGAAGAGGATTCCCGAAGAGGTATCTGAAGCGGGTGGCGTCACTCTGACAGCATGCGTGCCTGCCCACCGCAAAACCGTTTGATGAGGGCGAGGAGTTCGTTTGCCGCTTCGCGCAGATAAGCCTCTTCTGTCCGGGCATTACCCTGCACGATGAAAAAACCGTCGGTTGTATCGAGGGTGATTTTCGTTCTCTCGCCCTGGCGTACTTCCAAGCGACACAGCACGTTGTGCGCGTCGTCGATATAGGCGTATTCGCCGGGGCTCACGACTCTGGGCTTGTCAGAGCCCATCGGCCAGAAGGTCTCGCTGCCGTCCGTGAGACGAAGCTGCACATTGCCGTTGATCGCTCTGAGGTCGTGCGCCCCCAAAGAGAGGCGGGTTTTCACTGATATGAGGTTATAGATATCGACGAGCAGATTGACCTGCGGTAGGCCGCCTGTTTGTAAGATCAGCTTGAGCAGGCTTTCCGGCGAGGCCACGTTTTTCCGATTGGAGCGTCCAATCGCGTCATGCAAGGCACGAAAACCGCCTAGGATAGGGTCGGTCTGTATAGCTTCAGACGAGAGGTCTTGGGTCACCTGAGCGAGTGTTTGCGCCTTGAGTTTTTCAAACTCCAGATGTGTGTGTTGATTACGGACCCCCTCAATCACAAAGCAGACAGCTTTGAGACCGAGTGACTGTGCGGCGTCGGAAATATGGAACTGGAACTGTTTGGACGACATACGTCTTTACTGTTCGAGATAGGACGTGGCAAGCGGCGAATGCTCCGGATGATCTTGGAGTAAATGGCGAAGAAAAATAGCGGCATAGAGAAACGGAAGAGTCATGTCGCTATACTCAAATTCCTCTCTATCAAGACGATTGTGCTGAGAATAATCGTACGGTCTCGGTAATGAAGTTCTCAAGGTGACCGCTGAAAGAGCGAATGCGCTCCTGCTCATCGTGTATGTGGTGGGGAGGGTACGATAAGAGTTGGTTGCGGTAATCCCGCTGGTGATAGGGGAGATTGTCCGCTCTAAATATATTCTTCCCGTTGTTATCAATAATATTGTAACTATACCTGCTCACGATGAGCCCTTGTTGTCCAAAGGCATACTCTTCCCTGAGGGAAAGTGTCCCGGTCTCCGCGACTGGGACCCTAATATGGAGCGCTCCGGAAATCAGGGCATCTTCAACCGAAGTTGGGAATTCGACATGAAAACGCTCAGGAAGAGAGAAGGCATCAGTCAGTAGAGTATAGAGCGTCCGGCGGTGGTCGAGTAATTGTACTTGGTAGTGGCCCTCAATGGGCATAGTTTGCGAGTTCTTTGAAGGGGAACTTCGTTTGTAGCGTACGGAAATAGCTCCGGTAACACATGGCCCACTGCGTGAAATCAGGATGATCCTCGGCAGGAGTCCCAACAATGAGAGCCTGAAACACTTCCGAGCGCATCCCGTACTTCTGCTCAAACTGTTGGAGTTCTGTTAGCAGTTTTGCCAAGACCTGATCTGCTGAAAGAGTACCGTGGTGCACCCTTTCCAGGAAGTCTTTTTTCGTGAGCTGCTTGAGTGTTCTTTGCTCAGCCATAGCCACCTCGCTATGTGAAGAATCTAACTGAAGATTGCCTGCCGCCGCAATACGTGCCGCTTCACTTCAAGTGGTGACAGTCAAGGGCATAGGGATGGATCAGGCTGTCATGGTCTGTATCTTGGCCGGTAACTTGCAGAGCGTCAATTCGTTAATCGCTACCCTACGGTCGGGAAAAGCGTTATGGATTGTGATCTTTCCGCGTACGGACAGTACATTCGTCACAACATCTCATAAAAACTCCCCTCGCCCGGAACGAACAACCGGCTGTAAAACCGCAGGGCGTATGAATCGGTCATGCCGGCCAGAAAGTCGCAGATGACCCGTTTGCGGGTGACCTCGTCACCGTTGAGGAGCGCGTTTTCATAGTGCTCGCCGTGGTCTTCGGGGAAGAGGCCGATGGATTCCTGGCCCTGGTCCAGTACGGCAAACAGGCGCTGGAGGACTTCTTTGCCCTTATGGCCGAGAGTGGTTACGCGCGGATTATTGATGACCTTGTACGATTCAAACGCCTTGAGGGCTTCGATACGCACCCGGTTGGGAAAATCGGTATCGATCAGCCCGTGGGATTGGCCGGCAACCGGACTGACAAATTCATGAATGAGATCCCGGATCAGCATTTTTCTACCGGCCTGAAGAGAGCGCTGTTCCAACTGTTCGAGCCGGTCGGCAATCTGGGCTAGTTCGCTGTGAACCGTGTTTTCAGTGATGGTCTGTCCCCAGGCGGCCAGCCTGGTGTTGACAGCGCGTACCACGCGCGTCGGCGGAAGACGCCGCAGGTCGGACGGGGTGAGCAAGCCGGCTTTGAGACTGTCCTCCAAATCGTGCACAGAATAGGCAATGTCGTCCGCCACATCCATGATTTGGCACTCAAGGCTGCGCTGCTGTCCGCTGCCGGTCTGGCGGGTGAGGGCTTCGACAAGGGCGCGGTCTTCGGCGTAAAAGCCTTTGACCAAGCCTCGTGGAGCCTTGGCTATCGCGGTTGCGTCGATGCAGGTTTTGTATTTGAGCATACCGTCCAGGGTTTGATAGGTCAGATTCAGGCCGGCATAGTCGGCATGCTTTTGTTCAAGGCGAGTCACAATGCGCAGGGTCTGGGCGTTGCCTTCAAAGCCGCCATGCGCCCGCATCAGGGCGTGCAGCGTCCGTTCGCCGTTATGGCCAAAGGGCGGATGGCCCAAGTCGTGGGCCAGGCAGACTGCCTCAACCAAATCCGGGTCGGCTCCAAGAGCCAGGGCAATGCCTTTGGCAATTTGGGCGACTTCAAGCGAGTGGGTCAGGCGGGTCCGAAAAAAATCGCCCTCATAAATGCCGAAGACCTGGGTCTTGCCCTGTAAACGCCGAAACGCGGCCGAGTGAATAATCCGGGAGCGGTCGTGCTCGAATTCCGACCGCTGGTCGGTTGCGGCCCGCGCCGGCTCCGGCGTATGGCGAACCGCGTCTGAAGCGCGCGCTGGCGTTACCACATCCTCATGTTCCGTTTGCATGATACTCGGTCTTCGCCCTCGGGTTCTGCCGGTTGTGTCAGGGTATCGGCATGAGCCCTCTTCTGCGTTGTGTTCGTTAGTCGTATATCCTCGGTGGAGGGAAGACAGAATGGGGTTTTTCTTTGTAGGCATCAACGGATTCGTGAAAAGCATGCTCCAGTTCGTCGACCGTTGTTCCATGAAAACCGACAATGGCTTCTATGTCTGCTATGTGGCCGACATAGAGGCGGTCGTCCTCGTCGAATTCGATACGAGCGGTATAACCCCGATATTGCATTGTGTGCATAGTCGGACGGCTTCACGTTCCGCATGAGTTACCCAAGGCTGGAAACAAGCGCCCCTATCCTACACTATTCAATAGGTCCTTTCACTGGGTACGGCTGTGGCAAATCCGGCCGACCTGTGCTCTAATTCCGGCTTCAATTCGGTTCCGGGAGGGCGGTATGGAAACGGAGACCCTGAAAGATAAGACGGCCATCGTTGGCGTTGGTCACACCGAGTACTCAAAAGACTCAGGCCGTAGCGAAATGAGCCTGGCGGTTGAAGCCATCCGCAACGCGATTGCCGACGCCGGACTCAAGCCGAGCGATATCGACGGGATCGCCAAGTTCTCCATGGATAATAACGATCCGGTCGATATCGCGGCAAACCTGGGTATCCCGGCGCTGCGTTTTTACGCGGAAGC
>JAJDZM010000217.1 GCA_022824615.1 Candidatus Binatia bacterium
CTCTGGATGCCGGATCACGTCCGGCATGACGAGAGCCCCCAACACAGACGGAGCCGAGCGTGAAACGCTCCCGCCTCATTGACAGGATTCTCTCGAATAAATCTGTACCGAAGAGGTTCAGCGAGAGGACAGTGCTGACCCGGTAGTCACGGCAAGTTGAACAGTGCGTTTGTTTTTTTGCAGGGCTTTCAGCCGGTTCAGCATCCGGTCGGAGACATTCAGATCCGCGCTGGTATGGATGCTCTCGCTGCACTCGTCGCAATACCAGCCGGGCATCTCGAACGCTGCCGACTGGTCCTTATAGGAGATTGTCATTGGCGCAACGCCGCGCTTCATCGGCGTACCTGTTTCCGGACAAATCGTAGCAGTCATCTTAACTTCTCCTTAAACGACAGAATCAGAAATTCGGTTACAGCATCAGCCGTGAACTTCACGTAGAGTATCTCTACCTTCGGGTACATAATAGGCATCCTGCCAAACTCGATAACCCGTGTCAGGTGAACCGTCGAGGGAGTTGCAGCTACTCCGTCAGTGGCGTATGTAGTCGTGGTGAAGTTTATCGAAACTCCCATCTTCACGGAGGACATTGAGCGCGAACTCTCATTGGAGGAATACAGACAACTTCAGTTAGCTTTACTGCTTCGGCCCACACAGGGCGACCTCATTCGAAGTTCTGGAGGCTTGCGCAAGCTACGCTGGCGACGACCAGGTATGGGGAAGCGGGGCGGATTACGAGCCGTTTATTTTTGGGATGCAGCATCCGAAACATTCTATATGCTGACCCTGTATCGCAAAAATGCCCAAGAAGACCTCACCCCTGGGCAGAGGGCAATCTTACGACGCTTGGTCGAGGAGGAATTCGAGTGAAGCAAAAAGACTTTGAACGCTTAGTGACAAGTGTCAAGCAGGCAGGAGCGATTCGCCGAGGACAGCTCAAGTCCGAACGGACGACCGAATTTCGACCTGAAGACGTGCGAGCGATTCGCGCGCAATTACGGAAGTCTCAACAAGAGTTCGCCCTCATGATTGGTGTCAGTGTGGCGACACTCCAGAACTGGGAGCAAGGCCGGCGACGCCCAGAGGGGCCGGCCCGTGCCTTGCTGCGGGTCGCCGCCAAGAATCCTCAAGCCGTTGCCAGGGCCTTGGCGTCCTGAACTTCAGAGTGTGATACAACCCGTGAAGAGGCTGACCCAGCGCAGCTCAACGGGACACTCTGAGTGTAGTCGTTCAGTCCGCAAGAAATCCCCTCTTGGGAGCTCAGAGGGGTAGGTAAACGGGCGGGGCGGTAGGCAAGCGCACGGGCTCGCGGCATCATTCGGAGTGCGGAAACTCGAAGGATGTCGGAGGAGGCCCATGCGCTTGCCCCGGGCAAGTTACCAGATGGAAGAGCAGCTTGCCCAGTATTCGCCGGTCTTACGGCCGGCCCAGCGGCGGGGGTTAGCCCTGTGGGTGTATGGGACCGTGTTAGCCCAGAGTGCGTGTCAGAACGCGGTAGTGAGTGCGTTATTGGCGGTTGGCGGCTTTCACACGGTCCGGCAATATCTGCGGGAATGGTTGTACGATGGAGCGGATAAAGCGGCGCCGTGTCAGGCGCAAGTGGAGGTGGGGCACTGTTTCGGGCCGTTGCTGGGCTGGGTCTTAGCTTGGTGGCAAGGGCGGGAGTTAGCCTTGGCCGTCGATGCGACCTTACACGGGCAGCGGGTGGCGGCGTTAGTGGTCAGCGTCTTGTATCGCGGGAGTGCCCTCCCCGTGGCGTGGCATATGCTGCGGGCCAATCGGCCAGGGGCGTGGCTACGGCCCTTGGGGCGCTTGCTGCGCCAGTTGCGCCCGGCCATTCCCCGGGAGATGCAGGTGGTGGTATTCGCGGACCGGGGGCTGTGGAGCCCCCGGCTGTGGCGGACGATTCGGGCCGGGGGCTGGCATCCGGTGAGGCGGGTGCGCCAGGCGACCGCCTTCCAGCCCTTTGGCGGCCCGCGCCAGCCAGCGGCCACCTTGGTCCGGGCTCCGGGGGCGGGCTGGGTCGGGCGCGGGGTGCTCTTTCAGGAGCGCCACCGCCAGCGGGTGGACACACTCGTGGTGGTCTGGGGCGTGGGGCAACGGGAGCCGTGGGTGGTGGTCACCGATCTCGCCCCGGCCCGGGTGGGGCTGTGTTGGTACGGCTTACGGATGTGGATTGAATGTGGCTTCCGCGCCCTCAAAGGCGTGGGCTGGCAATGGCAGCACACCCGCCGGACCGACCCCGCGCGCGTGGCGCGCCACTGGTTAGTGTTGGCGGTCGCCACCTTGTGGGTGGTGGCCTATGGCACCCGCAGTGAGGACGCCCAGACGCAGGGCGTGCCGCCCGCCCGCTTACGGACGCCGCGGGCCCCGCCGCCGCCCGGCAGGCGTCCCCTCAGTGTCTTCCGCCAAGGGATGTTGTGGTTCGCGCGCCAACTCCTCCAGGGCCGACTGTGGCGGGGCTTATGGCTGCTCCCCGAGCCCTGGCCCGCGCCGCCCCCCCATCTCCAGGTGACGTATGGACCGCCATGACACCTCGTTTACCTACCCTTGTCAGCCTCTTGGGAGGGGTGGCCGAAGGCCGGGGTGGGTTTCCGCTCGAACAAGGAGTTTCCTTGATTCCAAGGCAATCAAAGGCTAGCCTTATGGCTCAGGACAGAGGTGCAATCATGGCGAGCATTGAGATTCACAATTTCGAAGAAGGACTGAAGCGGCAACTGGGTATCCAGGTCATCGTCTATAGTTCTTTAGTGGAAGAGGAGGCGCGAAATGTTTTGCGCGCCGCACTCGGCCAGGAGACCGCTCCAGTGAAACATCTTGGAACGGCAATCCACAAGCTCTTCAAGCCCTTGGGCGGCGTAGAACTCCCCCTCCCCCACCGAGAGCCCATGCGCGAACCACCTCAATTCGATTGAACAGTGCATTTGTTTTTTGTCGAGCCTTGAGCTGGTTCAGCATCCGGTCGGAGACCTTCAGGTCGTCACCGGTATGGATGCTTTCATCGCACTCGTCGCAATACCAGCCGGGCATCTCGAACGTGACCGACTGGTCCTTATAGGAGATCGTCATAGGCGCAACGCCGCGCTTCATTGGCGTACCTGTTTCCGGGCAAATCGGGGCAGTCCGCTTACTTCTCCTTAAACGACAGAAGCAGAAATTCAGTCACAGCATCGGCTGTGAACTTGACATAAAGCGTCCCTACCTCCGACGGTACATAATAGAGATCCTGCCAAACTCGATGGTCGGTATAAGAAGTCATCGACTTGTGGAAGTGTGTTCTTTGTATGGACTGAAATGAACACCAACATGATGTTTAATGTTAAAACACCTTTTTATTCTAAGGCCCAAAGAAAAACATCGGGGCAGAGCGAATGAATTGAGTAAAATCAAGCACTTATCAGACCTTTTTTGGACAAATAGGGGGGGTATAAGCTAAAAGACAGAAAAATCAAGCACTTATTGAACCTTTTTCGGGAGATATGAGACCGATACCATAAAATTATGAATAAAATCAAATACTTATCGAACCGCCCATCCCGGTACATTTTTCCAGCGGTGTCCAACGCCGTCGCCCGCATACGGACGAGCCGATGGGGAGCTGAATCAACGGATACAATGCTGTTTGTCATAGGCACTGCCCCGCGGATGCTGTGTATAACAGCATAGGGGCTCATGGACCGATGAGCAATGCCTTCGGGACCGTGTGGGACCTTACCCCCAAGCAGACGACAGCCCTGCAACGCCTAGTTAAGGAGGGATTCCGGTGAAGCAAAAGGGCTTTGAACGCTCGGTAACAAGTGTCAAGCAGGCAGGAGCGATTCGCCGGGGACGACTCAAGTCCGAACAGACGACCGAATTTCGACCTGAAGATGTGCGGGCGATTCGTACGCAATCAAAAAAGCCGGAGAGTGGGAAGAATGGCTAAGCCGCTTTCCTTGCTCGCGTAGCTTTATCAAGGTCGTAGGTTGCCTGGAGATTCAGCCACACCTTCGGCGTCGTGCCAAGGACATCGGCAAGGTCCAGCGCCGCGGCCGCGGTGACACCACGCTTCCCGCGAATGAACTCGTTCAGTCGGCTCTTCGTCCAGCCGACCTTCGCGGCAAATGCCGTCTGGCTTATCCCTTGAGGTACGAGAAATTCCTCCAAGAGGATTTCACCTGGATGAAACGGATGCTTCGGTTGTCTCGCCATGACGCCTGCTCCTTTTAATGATAATCGACGACTTGAACATTGAACGCGCTCCCTGCCCGCCATTGAAAGACCAGCCGCCATTGTCTGTCAATACGGATTGAGTAGAAACCGTCCCATTCTCCTTTCAGTTTCTCCAGCCGATTACCAGGTGGGACCCGAAGGTCTCGCAAGTCAGCCGCGTCATGCAGAAAGAGCAACTTCCGCCGGGCAGCCCGGCGGAGCGAGGCCGGTAACGTCCGCGCAGCACGTCCGCTATCGTCAAACAATTGCTCGGCCAGCGCATTGCCAAATGTCTCAATCACATTACTGTATTATCAGAAACCGATAATGGAGAAACCTGTGCCTCCACCGCGTAGAAAGGAATGTGAGAGGTAGCCGCCTCCACGTGTTAGGTTACGCTTTGCTAACCTACAGGACTGGTCCTTATAGGAAACCGTCATCGGCGCAACACCGCGCTTCATTGGCGTACCCGTTTCCGGGCAAATCGGAACAGTCATCTTACTTCTCCTTAAATGATAGGAGTAGAAATTCGGCTAAAGCAAAAGAAGAAAAAGGACCATATATTTGCAACAGCTAAAAGGAGTCGTGAATGTCATCTAAGACAGAAGATTTTATTTACGCGATAAGCAAGCTGGAGGCAGCGGCAGAGATATCCGCTTCCTATCTCAGCGATGTGATAGGTGCATACAACCTGGGATTCATCGGCACGACCTATACTGCGGCACACGAGGGTATGGAGCTATTGCTGAAGGTATACCTCAAATGGAGCATGGGGAAAGAAGTTCGGGGTCATGATCTCGGCGAGCTATTCATGCAGTGGGATGAGCAAGGCCGCATCAAGGCCGAACTGGCTTATCAGAACGATGTGTGGAGGGACCTGATGATGAACCGTATTAGCCGAGTCATAGAGCAGGAAGTTCTGCATCTCGGTCCAAACAGAGAGCCACCGCCTGATTACAACGAACGGAAAGCAGAATATGGGGAAGCCGTGCAGCAATACCACACTACGCTGCTGTACGAAAACTCGCCTACGGTCGAGGAGGTTGTGAATAAGGTGGACGCGGTGTTGGGCGCTAGGAATATCACGAGGCTCTGTAAACCAGCACATGCTGAACGTATCAAAGGATTTCCATGCGACCCGAAGGTCTGGTATCCAGACGAAGTGCTGTCTACACAGTGGGGCCAGCTTGTTACCGCCAGCAAGCAAGATGAGTCTCTGGGTTTTGTTGAATCATTTCTCAACAGAGAGGGATCACATGACGTATTCATGAGATGGCGATACCTGAATGAAGGGAAACTCAAGGAGCTAGGCTCAGGACGCATAACCAGAAGAGCACGGTAGCCGCCAGGCAGATGGCACTGAAGAAGGTGTGGGCGCACCGGTCGTAACGGGTGGCGATGCGGCGTCAGTCCTTCAGGCGGCCGAACATGCGTTCAATGCGGTTA
>JAJDZM010000040.1 GCA_022824615.1 Candidatus Binatia bacterium
GTCGATTTGCCGCAGCCCGAAGCGCCCATGATCGACAGCAGGTCGCCCCGGTTCACCTCAAGACGGACGCCCCGTAAGACGTCCACGCTGATCGGGCCGATCCGATAATTCTTGCAAATGTCCACCAGACGCAGCATCCGGTCGCCTCACCTCATGTCTCGGACAGCATCACCTCATCGCCGGCTTGCAGTCCGTGGACGATTTCCACCGCGTCCAGGGTGGTCACGCCGGTATCGACGGCAATCTGTTTCACCGCGCCGGTCTCCTGGTCCTTGACGCGCAGCCACGTTTTGCCGTTGCGCACCTGTACCGCACTTAAGGGAACGAGCAGCGAGTCCGGCTTGTCATAGACCACGACCTCGAGATTGGCCGACATCCCCAGCCGCACCTGTTGGCGTTGCGCCGCGCTCAGGTTCTCGATGACCGCCCTGACCTCGAACACGGGCACGTTCTCTCTGCCCTGCTCTGGCTGACTGGCTTGTGAAGACACATGGACAATGCTCCCCCGCAGTTCGACACCGGGAAAGGCATCCCCGCTGACCGCGACCTGTTGCCCCAGACGGACTTTGGCCACATCCACCTCGTCCACCTCTCCCACAACCGACAGGCCATCCAGGTCGCCGACAGTCAGCAACAAGGCTCCCTGCTGCGTCTCTCCGCCGATGACGAGGCGTTGCCCGTCTTGCTCCGACTGTCGCGGCGGGAGGATGACCCCGGTCACAGGCGCATTGACGCGCGATTTTTGCAGGATGTCCTCCATCAACTGCATCTGGATACGGGCATTGTCGAGCTCCAGCCGGGCCACCTGTTTTTCCTGGGTTCCGCCCCTGGCCAATACGGCTTCGAGGTCTTGCTGAACGCCCTCATAGTCCAAACGCATATTATAGAGCTGCTGTTCCGCGGCCTCGTGTTCCGAGGCCGGGATAATGCCTTTTTCCGACAGGAAAGCGGTTTCGTCCCGTTTGTTCTGCTGGGTTTCGAGTTGCCGCCTGGTCCGATTGAGCGTGCGGCGAGCGCGGACGACCTCAACACTGTTTTCCCAATTTTCAAGCTCGTGAAAACGCAGCCGGGCTTTAATATACGCGGCTTGGGCCTCGCGATACTTTTTCTCGGCCTCAGTCGTATCCAGCTCGACCAAACGTTGCCCTTGGGTGACTCGCTCCCCGTACTGAAAATGCAGGGCCGCCACCGTGCCGGTCAGCGGGCTGGTCACCTGCACCTCCCGGCGTGGGGCCAGATGGCCGGACAGGATGACCGTGGAGGTCAGCCGTTGCGGTGTCACCACCACGGTCCGCAGGTCCGCGGGAACCACTGTCTCGGGCGACACCGGCAACGACGGCTCGCTGAAGTCCGGCACAGGGTCAGTTTGCCAGGCGTACAGTCCAACTGCCAGAAACAGGGCGACGCCACCCAATGCAGCGACGCGTTCCCGCTGTGTGGCCGTACGAAGGGCCTGGTTGTTTTCTTCAATCCGGCGGTAGGCATCCTGGAGTTCGGCGTGTTGTGCCTTGGCCGTTTCCGCCATTCGCAGCTCGGCCTCGCGCAAGTCCTTGAGTTCCGTAATATCGTTAAATATGGCAATGACGCCGATGCGCTGGACCTCACCGTCCCGGACCGATTGGAGATAGGAGGAGGTCATCGCCAGGGAAACGGTCTTGTCGCCGGGCTGCACTTCGACCACGCGCTGGTGTTCGACATCGGCCTCATAGACGGCATCCATGAGGGCCTGAAAGAACGCGTCCAGGCCCTTGATGGCCATCAAGACTTCGGCCAAGACGTGGTCGAGAACCTCGTCACGGGCGAGTCCCAGTATCCGGGCGGCCGCCGGGTTGAAGGTCAGGATGCGTCCGTCCAGGCCGACCGTCATGACCCCGCCACTCATATTGTCCAGGACATTTTTATAGATGACGGCATCCTGGTCCATTAGCGTAGTCCACGATAAGTTGTCACCGTGCCAGTCTGCTTTCGTCATGCCGGACGTGATCCGGCATCCATGCTTCGACTCCGCCCTACCGGGCTACGCTCAGCACGAACGGGAGGCCGTTGGTCCTGAGCGTAAGGCGCGGCGCGCCTGAAGTCGAAGGGCTACATAGCATCGTTATTTGCTCTAGTCTTCCAGCCTGGTGATGTCGATCTTCCACGTTTCCAGGGTTGTACCCAGCGTCCGGTCGAACGCCGTCAGCGCGTTGAGATAGGCAATGATGGCGCGCACTTCGCTATTCTGGGCATTGACCAAGTCATCCTCAAAGACGACCAGTTGAAAATTCGTAGACAAGCCCACGGTCAGTTTTTCCCGTTCGATGCCAATCTTCTGCTCGGCCAGCTCCCGCGCCCGTTGCGCCAACTCGACTTGGCGCAGGCGGACTTCGACATCCCGCACCGCGTTGCGCACCTCAATGTCGATGTTCTGACGGAGTTCTGCCAGGCTGTGTTCGGCCTGCTGCAGGGCGGTGTGAGCCCTGACATAGCGCTGCTGCCGGGTCAAATCCCCATAAAAGGGAATACTCAGTTCCAACCCGACTCCATAGACCCCTCTATTAACGACATCGCCCAGCGCGCTCCCCAGCGTCCCCCGAAATGATTGCTGGCTGCCGCTGGCAGAGGCAGAAGCGCCAAGAGACAAGTCCCATAAGCGGTTGTTCTCCGCCACCATGACATTCGTCTTGATGTTTTCGAGAAACAGCAGCGCTTGGAGATAGTCCGGGCGACGGGCAAACGCGGTGTCCAGGCTGTGAGACAGGTCGGGCGACACCGGAGCGATGGTCAAGGCTTCCGTTGGTTCGACCTGCGTCCGACTATCAATATCCAGGACGTTAATCAGGCTGAGCCGGGCGGTATCCAGGCGGTTTTGGGTTTCCGTCAGATTCAGTTCCCGAGTGGCGATATCGGCCTCGGTCTGTACCGCGTCATTCTCGGCCATTCTGCCGGTCTGGATCAGGAAGCGATTCACGTCCAGTTGCTCCCGCGCCCGCTGCAAAGAGCGGGCGCTGATCTCAACCTGTCGTTGCACCTGGATAAAGCTCCGGTAGGCGGAGACGACCGAGTTGACGATGCCAATAACCGCCGCCTTGAACGACAGGACATGGATTTCTTCCTGGCGACGGGCGTTCCGCAAGTTGGCGGTTGCAACCTCGACGCCGCCGCCTTTCAGCAAGGGCTGGACAAAATGGAGTGACGGCGAGGCCGTGTAGGCGTCTTGCGTGCCAAAGTCCCGGAAAGCACTGTTCAAGCCGACAGCGAAAGCACCGCCCGTGGGCAGGCGGACCGTCAGCACGGGGAAGAGGAAGGCGCTTTCATCATACTCCAGTCTTCTCTGGTCGGCCTCCCAGGCGATGCCGTAATCCAGGGCGGAACCGATATCGATGTCCGGCCAGAACTCGTCCTCGGCAACTCTGAGGTCGAACTTCTGCACAACGCGGTCAAGGCGCGCGTGAGCAAGGAGGCGGTTGTTCTGCAGGGCCAGGGCGACACTCTCGGCCAGGGTCAGTTCCAGACGTAGGGCGGCGGATTGGTCGCTACGCGTTGCCGGCGCCGTCAAGACAACCATCAAGCCAGCCAGAAAAATGCACACAATCCTCATAACGTTCGAAGGACGGGAGGTGTTTGACAATTATTGTATCTTTTTTCCTGTGGCGGTATAAGCCTCACCCGGAAAAAGGTGGGCGACCGTTCGGCCACGCTACCGGGCCACTTTGAGCCTTGACATTAGCCTGGAATGGGATTGGTATAGTGGGGCAGGTATTCCTCTCATCCTACATACACGAAAGGATCAAAGACATGAGGAGAAAGACCAAGCGGAGCACGATAGCCGGCCTGACCGTGAGCCTGTGTCTGGTCGCGGCGCAGGCGTCGGCATGGGACTTCCGCGTCATCAACTCTTCCGGCGATAGCGTCAAGGTGAATTGTTCGACGACGAATATCACCGACTGGCCGGCGAACGGCGAGACGAAAGACTACTCGTGCAGCGGTGGCACGGCCTTTGTACAGCGACCGGGAGGCAACCCTGAATATGACATTCCGAATGATTGCGGAAGCAATGAAATAAAGGCGACCACGGTGACGGCGGGAGATAGCGCCGACACGCTGAGCCTGGCTCACCAATGTGTATCATCGTAAGCGGACCTGCCGCTGTGTCGATCTTCCCTTGAAATCAGCCCGGAAGGGGAGTCTGCAATTCACAGACCGGTATAAGGAGGCAAGAACATGAAGCAGCAAAACAGGTATGGCACGATAGCCGCCCTGACCCTGGGCCTGTGCCTGGTCGCTACGCCCGCCCTGGCCGCGGATTATGATCTCATTAACTCCTCCGGCGGTGCAATCGAGGCCAAGTGTACCGAGGACAGCTCATATAGCGATGTGGCAAATGGCACGACCCAAAGTTTCACGTGTAGCGGGAACCTCGCAGTGCGGGTAGCGGGCGCTAGCGGGTCGCCATACAACATCTCCCGACAGTGCTATGGCGGTCCAATCGAGATCACAGTAACGGCCGGGGCGAGCGCGGGCGAGTTGAGCTTCTCCCTGATGTGCTGAGTTCGGGCGGGAAGCCTTGACATTGGCCTGGCAATGGGACCGGCATGGTGGAAGGCTTGCCTTCTCACCTCACATACGCGAAGGGAACAAAGGAATGAAGCAGCAGAACAGCTATGGCACGATAGCCGCCCTGACCCTGGGCCTGTGCCTGGTCGCGGCGTACGCTTTGGCATCGGATGTCTCTTCGAATGCGGTTTACGACCTCATTAACTCTTCCGGCGGTACAATCGAGGCCAAGTGTACCGGGGACAGCTCATATAGCGATGTGGCGAATGGCACGACCCAAAGTTTCACGTGTAGCGGGAACCTCGCAGTGCGGGCGGCGGGCGCTACCAAGTTGCTCTACAATATCTCCCAACAGTGCTACGGCGGTCCGACAGAGGTCACAGTGACGGCCGGAGCGAACGCGGGTGAGTTGAGCCTCTCCCTGACGTGCTGAGTTTGGGTGGGAAGCCGGTATGTGTCCCGGTTCTCCCCCTATTCTCCATTGACCGAAAACGCAATCAGGGCGTTGCCACCGATACCACCGGAAAAGCCGTAGCCCGAATGAACATAGACCATACCATCAACAATGGTCGGCCCTGGGCCATCAAACGCACCGCCCCGGGTCTTGACGCCGTTGGTGCTCTCATACTCCTGGGCGGCGTTATACTCCCACACCACCTCTCCGGTGTCGGTCGCATACGCGCGCAAATGACTGTCCACGGAACCGGAGAAGACCACGCCGGGCAGCGCGGACACCGCGGCCGACTGGGCCGGACTGCACTTGGTTCGCTCCCCGCATCCCGGCGGTGGTACATGCCAGTTCCGCTCGCCGGTTTCGATATCAAGGGCGAACATACCGCCCCCAACACTGCTGTCGAGCCGGGTCGTAAAACCGACATCAGAGTCCCTGACGGCCCTCAGCCCAATATCGGACAGGGCCACATAGACCTGTTTGGCGTCTGCGGCCGACCCCCATTGAATCCCGCCAACCAGGCCACCCTTGCCGACCCGCTCCTGCCAGAGAATTTCTCCGTTCCGGTCCGGGTCAATGGCGTGCATCACCCCGGACTTCTGGCCGGCCAGGATAATACGCCGACCGTCGGGCAGTATCCGCAGGATGGGCGAGGAGGCAAAGTCCAGGTCCGGGCCGCGCGCCTCCGGACAGTTGGTGTCGTCCTCCAACTCACAACCCGCGTTCCAGGCGTCGTTGGGCGTAAACTGTTTCGACCACAAGACGTCGCCAGTACGTAAATCGAGGGCAACCACCGCATCGCTCGTCAGCGAGGCCGGGTCCGAATAATTGTCACCTGTGGTCACATACATACGGTTGCGTTCCGGGTCGAGCGCGGGGGAGGACCAGATTGACGCCCCGGACGGCCCCCAGAGCTGCACGCCGACCGCATTCTTGCGGACCGGTACGGCCGGGTCCAACATATAGGCCCGCCACACCAGCTTGCCGTTAAAGCGGTTGAGGGCCATGATCTTGCCGCGGAACGTACAACACTCGTAGGTCGGATCGGAACCGGCTATTTCTTCCAGGGCGGTGGTGGACACGTAGAGCCGGTTGCCATGCGTTTTCGGTGTGCCGGTAATCGTCGCCAAAGGATGGTCGTCCACGTCCACTTTCCAGAGTTCCTTGCCGGTGCGGGCATCCAGGGCGTACACGTTTGCCGCCGCGTCCCCCACATAGACCACATAGCGCGGCGGGGTGGTGCCCGGCAGAGTATCGACCACCATGGTCGAGCGTACCCCACCGTCCGTTTTCACCGACCAGTACAAGCACCCGGTTTTGGCA
>JAJDZM010000014.1 GCA_022824615.1 Candidatus Binatia bacterium
TAACCCGTCTAACCCACCGGTTGCGGGCCGTCTTCCCAGCGACAGTGATCTTTCGGAGGGGGAAGAATGAAAAAATCTTATATTTTTGTTTACAACGATACGGTTGGTACGCGGGAAGAGGTCAAAAATGCTCTGAATAAAATGTCTCATGTTGAGACGTGGCGATACGATATGCCAAATGTTTTCTATATTGTCTCGAACGCTTCAGCCCAAAAAATTGCGCAACAGTTTGAAAGTATTGCTGGCACTAAGGGCCGCTTTATTTTCCTGGAACATACGAATAATTCTCAGGGTCGGTTGACCAAAGAATCGTGGTTTCTCTTAAACAACAAACACCATCAAGAATCCCCATCCTGACCCATTCTTACTCGACCTGTCTGATTGCCGTCCGGAGGAAAACGACGCCAACCACGACGACCATGGCGCTGCTCATCACGATGCAGGTCGTCAGGGGGCCGATAGCGTCGACCAGGACACCGGATAACGGAGCCCCGAGTATGCCGGCGGCTCCCATAAAACCGATCGTATAGACAGACAGTACGCGGGCGCGGTTCGCGACGCTGGCCTGTTCCTGATACACGGTCCGGCCGGCGTTGATAAAGAGAGCCGCGCTGACTCCCCAGGCGCAAACAGCCAGCATAGTGCCCCAAAAAGGGAGTCCGAACGAAACCGTAAAGAGACAGCCCGCGCCGAAGAGGAGGGACGCGATTTGGGCTTCACCCTTATGCCGAATCCCGCCCGCCCAGAGCATTACCAGAGAGCCAAGAATTGTTCCTAGAGGGAAGGTCATGTTGAGCAAGGCCAGTTGGTCCACTCCGCCATGGTAAAAGTCGCGGATTAAAAGGGGCAGGACAACCAGGAACGGACCGATAAAGAAAATGCCGACCGCGATGGCGAGCAGCAGCGTGGCCGAAAGTGCCGGAGACTGTCGGACCTCTCGTATCCCCTCGATGACATCGGTCAGTCGGAGGCTCCCGGTTGACCGATGGCGCTCCGAACTCGGGAGTTGCTGTAACGGCGGAATACCGGCCAGCAGCACCAGACTGTGCAGGCCCAGGGCCGGGACCGTCCCGACCCAGCGGGCCGTCCCTGCCAGCAGAGAGCCTAATATTTGCATGCCCCACTGCGTCATGGTCATCCCCGTCACCGAGCGCAGCATATTGGCGCCGGCGACCTGAGAGAGTTGCGCGTCACGGGCGGGCATGACAAACGCCTGGACCGTGCCCATGCCAATGGCGTAGGCGATGAGGAGGGGAATGGACAGCCAGGCATTGGCAACCGCCAGGAAGAGGCCGGCGGAAATCCCGCTCGCAATCAGGTGCAGCACCATCAGCAGACGTCGCTGATCATAGCGGTCGGCAAGGGTGCCACCGGGCAGGGCCAAAAGCACGGACGGAATCATCATCGCACTTTGGGTGATCCCGACCCACTCGGCCTCTGCATTGAGAACGCCGACCACCAGCCAGGAAAAAAGAACGCTTTGCATCCCCATGGCCATGAACCAACTGCCGGTTCCGGCCAGAAACCAGAAGTAGGGCGTTGACAGGTGAGCCGGTGAGCGCGGTTGACCGGCAGGTCGGGGAAGGCCCTGAGAGGTTTCAGGAGGAGCCGCAGGGGAGGGTACTGTGTTTGGTGAAGAGGCGTGCGACAATGTGAACGTCCTTGATGGTTTGAATAAGGTCGTAGTAGAAGGATGAGCGACGGCAGCATAGCGGACCGGGGTCGCTCAAGCGAGGGGGAAGCCCTCTGTCCTTGTTGAACACGCTTTGAGGGGCGGGCAGCCCTCGGAATGTGTGCAGATGGGAGTCTGAAGATGGTTTTCGGACGGGTGTGTATTCTGATGGGTCTCTTGATCGTGGGTGGAGCCAGCGGTGTCCGGGCGCAGTCTTCTCCGCTTTCCCTTCTTTCCCTCCCCCCCGGTTTTCAGATTGCCGTATATGCGCCCCGCGTTCCCAATGCGCGTGCGCTCGCCCTGGGGGCCAGGGGAACGGTCTTTGTCGGCACTCAGCGCGCGGGAAAGGTCTATGCGGTTGTGGATCATGACCAGGACCAGCGGGCGGATGAGGTGCATACGCTTGCCGAGGACTTGTTCATGCCCAGCGGTGTGGCTTTTCGTGACGGCGCGCTGTATGTGGCCGAGGTCAACCGTGTTCTCCGTTATGATGATATTGAGTCCCGACTCAGCAACCCGCCCTCGCCGGTTGTGGTGAACGATACGCTCCCGCGTGACACATGGCACGGCTGGAAGTTTATTCGGTTCGGACCCGATGATTTATTATATGTACCGGTCGGGGCTCCGTGTAATGTGTGTACCAAGAGTGACTCACGCTACGCCTCGATTCTCCGCATGAAGCCGGACGGCAGCGCACTGGAAAACTTTGCCCGTGGTGTGCGCAACACCGTTGGGTTTGACTGGCATCCTGAAACGCAGGAACTCTGGTTTACGGATAATGGCCGGGACTGGTTGGGTGATGATTCCCCACCGTGTGAACTCAATCATGCTCCACAGCCCGACTTGCACTTCGGGTTCCCGTACTGTCACGGGAGCAGTATCTCCGACCCGGACTTTGGGCGAGAGCGACCCTGCACCGCGTTTACTCCGCCCGCGCAGGAACTCGGGCCCCATGTTGCGCCGTTGGGCATGCGTTTTTATACGGGCTCGATGTTTCCGGCTTCCTACCGGAATCAGATTTTTATTGCCGAGCACGGCTCGTGGAACCGCAGCACCCCGATCGGCTATCGGGTGATGCTGGTTCGCCTGGAGGACAATACTGCAACGAGCTACGAAGTCTTTGCCGAAGGCTGGCTCCAAAAAGACGGAGCCTGGGGGCGTCCGGTTGATGTTCTGGTGATGCCGGATGGGGCACTGCTGGTGTCCGATGACCGCGCTGGAGTGATTTACCGGATCAGCTATCGGGGTGAATAGCCGGCCTGCTTGAGAGGACTTGGGATGCTGCATGGCTGACGTATTGAGGGACATAGAGATACGGCTGCTAACCGAAGACGACCAGGGGGCCGCCCTTGCGGTCATTAATACGGCGGCACGCTGGTACCAGGAGTTTTTGCCTGCCGAGGAATATCATGACCCGGAGATGACACCCGATGACTGGGCCAAAGAGGCGAAACGTCTCCGCTGGTATGGCGCCTTTGCCCCGGATACGCTCCTGGGCGTGATGGGTCTGGAATATGTCAAAGACGTGGCGCTCCTGCGTCACGCCTACGTCCTGCCCGACCGGCAGCGGCATGGGATTGGCTCTCTGCTGCGGACATATATAGAGCGGCAGATTCGCGGAGTACGCCGCATCGTGGTTGGCACCTATACCGGCAATTACAAAGCGCGGGACGCGCTGGAAGCTGCTGGCTATGCGCTCTCAGCAGACCCGGAGGCCGTCCTTCGGGCGTATTACGATATCCCCGAAGATCGCCTTCGGTCTTCTGTCACGTATGAGAAGGAGATCGGGTGAGCCAAGCTTGCTCTCCCGCTTTTCATTCGAGGCCGGAGCGGACAGACCGCTCAGCCGGATGCCCTGAGCGAGTCCGCTTCGAGCGTGCGTGGACGGCGGACGCCCTCGCGTTCGAGAATGGGGACGACAGTGGCAATAAAGTCTTTCAGCTCTTCTTCAACATGTCTGAATGTCAAGCCGACCGCATCGGCGCCGGCCGCCTGAAACCGGGTGAGAGTGTGGGCGACCTGCTCCGGGGTGCCAATCAGCTTGCCGCTGCCGACTCCGAGAATCACGCTCCGCAGCATGTCTTCGACGGAAACGCCCTGGCCCAGGGTCGAGGCGACTGTGCCCACCGTCTGGCCGGTTAAGGTTTCCAGCCACTCTCGGGCGCTGTCGAACTCCGCGTGTGCAAATATCTCTTCGATTTCCGCGCGGGCGGCTTCTTCCGTGTCGCGGCATAAGACAAAGAGATAGATGATGACCTTCACCTCACGGCCCTGTTTGGCTGCCCGAGCGCGGACATCGGCCACTTCCTCGGCCAGGAGTTCCGGTGCCTGGGCTCCGGCAAAATACCAGTCGCAATACCGGGCGGCAAAATCCCGGCCAACCGGTGAACTCCCGGCATTATACAGGAGCGGCGGCCGGGCCGGTTTCGGATAGCAGGTGCCCTGGCTGATGGAGAAAAACTCGCCCGCATAATCAAACCAGTCCTCGGTCCAGAATTTCTTGAGGACCTCGACGAACTCCGTGGACTGGGCATAGCGCTTATCGTGCTCCAGCAAGGGGATGTCAAGCATACGAAAGTCCTGCTCCGCCCAGCCACTGACGAGGTTCAGCGCCCAGCGGCCGCGGCTGATCTGATCCAGAGTGGACCCAATCCGGGCCACCATGCCGGGATGATAAAAGGCGGTGTGGACCGTGGAAATGAGCTGGAGATTCCGGGTGGCCATGGCCAGACCGGCGGCAGTGGTAAACGAGTCGAGCGAATAACTCCAAAAGCGCGCCGGCCCAAAGCCCGCCCCGCCTCGTTGAGCCATGAAAAAAATTTCAAGCCCGCTCCGGTCGAGGAGTTGAGCGAGGCGGAGGTTGTAATCATAGGTCGGTTCGGTGCGCTGCTCGGCGGACGAGACCAGGACAAAAGCATTTTTGCCAAATGAGGGCGCGCAGCCAATGGTGGGGGCGAAGACGCCGAGTTCAAGATGTCGGTCACTCACGATTTTTCTCCTTATATGTGCTCTCGTCTGCAAGTTCCTGGAGTCAGACCGTATCTGTCGGGTCTGATGAGGCGGACGATGGAAACCAGCGCGGTATGGCCGCCTGATAGGCTATATAGTCCTTACCAAACCGTTTTCTCAGGGTAGGTTCCTCAATATGAAGCACGAGTGCGCGACCGGCCAGCAGTAGAAACAGCGTATAGAGCAAGACGTTGACGGACGGAAACCAGACGATCTGGCCACATAGCATGGCAAACAGACCGACCAGCATGGGATGCTGAATATGGGCATACGGGCCGGCAACAACCATGCGCCGGGGTGGGTCGAGAGGGAAGGGCGTGCCGTCGCCACGTCGAACAAGATAATACGCCGCCGAAAAGAGTAAAGCTCCTCCCCCCAGGCAGAGGAGAAAGCCGAACAGGGAAAACAGAGCCGAGAGGGGAAGCGGGGCTGCCACCTCCAGGGGCCGCAGTTTCCAGGGCAGATAGCCGGCCAGGAAGCCGGGAATGACAAGCGTGTACACCGTAGCGCGAAGCCGGAGGGACAGCATGGAAAGGTCTCAAGCGGTTGCGGGGCGCAGGCCGCTTCCCTCTCTCGGGGGAAAGGGGTTTTACACTCCACGAAAACGTGGCGGGCGCTTCTCCAGCATAGCCCGCACGCCTTCGTTGGCATCTTCGCTCTTGCGCGCCTGGCGGACCAGAGTGTTGAGGTCGTCGGAGGCTATGCCGTCCCGGAGCGAGATCATACGCAGGATGCTCTTTTTCATGCCGGCCAGAGAGAGCGGTGCGTTAGCGGCAATCGTCCGTGCCAGGGCCAGCGTGGCCGCTTCCAGTTTGTCGGCGGAGACGAGCTGATGCACCATGCCGATTTCATACGCCCGCTGGGCGCTTACCGGCTGGCCGGTGAGAAGGATCTGCTTGGTGAAGGCCGGGCCGACAATCTCAACGAGTTTTTGACCCAACCGAAACGGAACAATGAGCCCCAGCCGGGCCAGGGGCATACCGAACCGGGCGACTTCCGAGACAACGCGCAGATCACAGTGAAGGGCGAGTTCACAGCCGCCGGCCAGGGCATCGCCCTGGACCATGGCAATGGTCGGATGTCGAGACGTTTCGATTTTTCCGAGCAGCTCAATAATACCGCTCTCCGCATCTTCGTCGCTCTGTTGGCGGGCATTTAATTCCCGCAGGTCCAGGCCGGCACAAAAAGCTTTGCCCTCGCCGCGGACGATAATCGTGCGGACCTCGGTGTTGGTCTCCAGTTCGTCAAAATGATGCTCCAATCCTTCCAGCACCGCCGTATTCATGGCGTTCCGCTTTTCCGGGCGGTTCAGGGTAATGGTTGCAATGCCTTCGTCGATTGAGCACAGGATTTCTTCAGCCACACGCGCCTCCTTGAAATACGTGCGCCTAGCTAAACGGTTTCTCTCGGGGGGGTCAAGGCGAAAAATTATTCACTGAACTTCCAGGGGTTGTCTGCCGTGCCGCTGATCTTCCAGCGTGGCACGACGATATTGGCCTCGTTGGTCTGCTCAAATTCCACTCTGACGGGCAGACCGATTGCCACGTCTTCTTCGTCGTCCAGCATGACTCCGCCGACGCGGACGAGCGAGCCGTCGGCTTCGTGGCAGCCGTCTAACTCAATCAGGCCGACGACATAGGGGACCGCCTCGACAAATGCGCCCAGGATGGGCTGGGTCACGACGATATAGCTGTGCAGCACGCCGGTTCCGGCGGTCTCAAACCAGCCGAGGTCCATGGAGTTGCACTTGTTGCAGGCCGGGAAGGGCGGAAACCACTTGTGGCCGCAGTCCCTGCACTGGCGCACCAGGTATTTGTGTTCTTTGGTGCCCATCCACCATTCGGCGGTATCGAAGTCGGGCGTGATTGTGATTTTGCTGTAATCAATCGGACCAGGCATAGTCACCCCTCCTTCAGGCTGCAATCCCACGCAGAATGGCTGAACTCGACATGGTTTCCGTTCCCCACCCGAGACAGGCCGCAATGCGTGCATCCTTCACTTGCCGACAGCCGGCCTGGCGGTCGTAGCTGTGTTTGCCCTCGGCCCAGCCCGGACAGGCGTCGTCGGC
>JAJDZM010000236.1 GCA_022824615.1 Candidatus Binatia bacterium
CAGAAAGGCAAGACAGAAATCATCGACATCACAGAATACTTCCAGTAGGCTAGGCATCTAAGGGACTCCTGTGAGGGAGCTATTGGTTTAGCCACCAACAACCTTACCCCATTTGGAGCCCCTTAGCCCGAACTCACGTTACATTAAGGCCATTAGGAGAAGGACTCGGTCCAGAGTATCCTGTTGGATTTCCCCTTCTTCTTTTATCTTTCGGAGTGCGTCGAAGGCTGGATTTTCGATATTGTCTCTTATTTCTGTTTCAATTGCTCCATGGAATCTCAGTTCGTGCGCGATTCCTCTCGGTCCTCTCTCACATTGTTTCCGTTCGTTGATGTCGTAGACGAACAGTTGTCCGTCTTCTTTTTTCCAATTTCTGAGGTATCCGGCAGGAATGTAGTGATCTTTTTCTCCCGATCTGCTCATCTTTTGTCCTTTAAGGAGTATCGAGAGTTCAATAGAATTTTGATTTTTGGTTGTTGGGCTTGGGAGGTGAACAATTCAAATTGTCGGATGCGAGGGAGGGGAATCGAACCCCTCCGGCGTTTCTCCTGGCTCAGCAAATACTTTGGCAATTGATAATCTCTCGCTTGGATTGAAGGCTAACCCACCAGGGCCTCGCAGAAACGCCGCCTCGCACCTTGCGCATGAACTGACGATTGAGTCTTTCATAAGAACCTCCTTAAGAATGTTTTCGGAGACGCTAACGTCCAACCCAAACAAGATACTTACAGTTGCCTCGATACTCGCCTTTACCACCAAGTCTTCGCCGCCAGCAGACGGACCGAATCTCTCCTACCAGACATCACCTCGTTTCATCTCTGATATCCTCGGCCGTGCCCTCTACCCACTCCATCGCTTCGGCTTCTCGTTCGGTATCTGCCGCCATCCGACGGTAGCCCTCCTGAATATTGCCATCTATGACGTAGGGTCTGACCAAGGACTCGATAAACCGGCTGATCTTCCGTCTCCCTACGATCTGGTACAGACCTGCGTATACGTCCTCGTCTATGGTGATTGTCAGCTTCTTTTGCACACTCACTCCTCTGATAGCGGACGGAATTGATCATTTCTGATGATTTTCTTTTTCTCAAGGCTTTACGGTAACGAGTCTGCTAGAATCAAAGGCCGATACCGTTATCATAATCCGGTAGTGGTCTCATTTTGAAACTCCCTCACCCCAGCCCTCTCCCTCCAGGGGAGAGGGAGCAGACATTTTGTGAGAGGAAGTAAAAATGGCGAGTCAAAGCCCAACGATTCTTGAAGAAATCGATCTTCTGAAAAAAGAGTTGAACGCCTTGCGCCCGTTGCCCTCTGATGTCATGGAGCGGATAGGACAGAAGCTCAGGATCGAGTGGAACTATCACTCCAACGCCATAGAGGGGAACAGTCTGACGCTGGGAGAAACGAAAAGTCTGATTCTCCACGGGCTGACCGCCCAGGGGAAACCGCTGCGCGATCACCTGGACATTGAGGGGCATGATGCGGCGGTAACGGCGATAGAAGACGCAGTAAAAAATAACGAAAGGTTCAACCAAGTCTTCATCCGCAATCTCCATAGGGTGTTGCTGAAGGAGCCATATGAAACCGAGGCCGTAACGCCGGATGGGCAGCGCAAGAAGCGACGTATTGTCATCGGAGACTATAAAACGCATCCAAACAACGTGCGAACCTCCACCGGCGAGATGTATTATTTTATACCGCCGGAGCAGGTGCAGTCAGCCATGAGCGACCTGGTAGACTGGTACCGAAAAAAAGAGGATGAAGGTGAGCATCCTGTCATCATGGCCGCTACGTTTCACTATCGTTTTGTTCGCATTCACCTCTTTGACGATGGGAACGGACGCATGGCTCGGCTTCTGATGAATATGATTTTGATGAAGCACGGCTACACGGCGGCTCTCATCCCCAGAGAGGAGAGAGGCGAGTATATCAACACGCTAGAGCGAGCTGACAAGAGCGAAGACCTGAACGAGTTCATTCACTATGTCGCCGCGTGTTGCAAATACTCCCTGAACCTCCACCTGAAAGCTGCCCGAGGGGAAGATATTGAGGACGTGGAGGATATAGACAAAGAGATCGCACTTTTCAAACGTTCGCTACAAAAGAGCACGAACGACACGATCCAGGCGAAAAAGTATGCGGACGAAGTTTTGTATCCCTTCTCTTCTTATTGCAAAGGGAAGGTCGAACAGTTTTCCGACCAGTTCGGTTATCAGGACGTTCTGAATAGTTCTTCTGTGAGAACAACTGACAATAAAGTTGCTACTTTTTGGCTGGAACCAAAAAAGAGAGACACTTGGCCGGAAAGTGCGCTTTCCGTTACCACTAGCCTCCGATTCATCTTATCTGACTTTCAGGGACAAGAGGAAAACAGTTTTGAATTTGTCATTAAAAATACAGCAGATTCGAAGAGTTGTGTTTGGAACTTTTCTGCCAGAAACAGATTGGATTCCCTCTACGACGCGGAATACACGGACCGGAACCTTGATCGCCTCAAGAAAATGTTTAACGAGATGATCCGGCTCATGATGAAAAAGATCGGAAAAGTTTCTTAACGACTGAGGAGGTGTACTCCCGTAGCCTTCAGCCCCTCTCACCTTGTTTCAGCCCCCCCGGCTGTATACATTCCTAGGCCATGTATCCGTTTGACCATCCGGCTGTGGACCGGCTGATTCGTCTCGCGCTGGAAGAGGACGTTGGTCGGGGCGATGCGACCACGCGAGCGACGATTCCCATCAATCAGGCAGCGCGTGGAAAAATTACGGCCAAGGCCGAGGTTGTGTTGGCAGGACTGCCACTCATTGCAATGGTTTTGGCGCAGACGGATAAAACGGCTGAGGTGCGTTTGCTCGCACAGGAGGGGAGTCGGGTGTCGGTTGGAACGGTTGTTGCCGAGGTGTGGGGACAGGCCGCCGGCCTGCTTACTGCGGAGCGGACCTTGCTCAATTTTCTGCAACACCTCTCCGGGGTGGCAACCCTGACTCGAAAATTTGTCGAGGCCGTGGCCGGAACCCGTTGCACCATTATTGACACCCGAAAAACCCTGCCCGGCCTGCGCCTGCTGGATAAGTATGCGGTTGTCCAGGGTGGGGGAAGAAATCATCGGCTCGGGCTGGACGACGGAGTGTTGATTAAAGATAACCACATTGCCGTCTGTGGTGGGGTGGGTGCGGCGGTTCGCCAGGCGCGGAGTCAGGCGTCAACGTGGCTGCGTATCGAAGTGGAGTGCACAACTATGACTGAGGTCGAAGAAGCTCTTGACGCTCAGGCCGACATCATCCTGCTGGACAATATGACCACCGCCCAGATGACCGAAGCCGTGCAACTGATACACGGGCGGGCCCTGGTTGAAGCCTCGGGCAATATGTCTCTGGCGCGCGTGCGGGAAGTGGCGGAAACGGGGGTAGATTTTATCTCGGTCGGTGTCCTGACCCATTCAACTCCGGCCGCAGACCTGAGTATGTCTGTGACCTGTGAGCCGGAGTTGTAGGGGCTGGAGCGCTCTTATGGACGCCCTGCCTGACCACGGTTTTGAGACGGCCCTCGTGTCTCAGTTGTCCCAACCGGCGACGCGTCTGCTCGGTCGCCCGCTGCATTTTTTTGACACTATCGATTCCACCAATACGTCGGCTGCCAGACTGGCACGAGAGGATGCCGCCGAGGGAACGGTTGTGATTGCTGAGGCGCAGACCGGTGGAAAGGGCCGCTTGGGGCGGAATTGGGTTTCGCCGCCCGGAGTGAACCTCTATCTGTCGGTCATTCTCCGTCCCCGGAAACTGACCTCAGCCGCACCGCAATTAAGCCTGCTGGCCTCCGTGGCAGTGGCTGAGGCTATCGTCCAACAGACGCAGTTGGCTCCCGCGATAAAATGGCCCAATGATGTCCTGGTCGCAGGAAAAAAAGTGTGCGGCATCCTGACTGAGATGCAGTCAAGCGGCCCGCAGCTCAGGTCAGTTGTTGTTGGGATCGGAGTCAATATCAATGCTCCGCTGGCCTCATTCCCTGAGGAGTTGCAGGATAGGGCTTCTTCGCTCTTCCTGATGCGTGGGGAGCCGGTTGACCGGGCTGCGTTTGCTGTCAGCCTGCTGACCCATCTTGAGAAATTATACGTTCTGTGGCTAGAAAAAGGATTCCCGGCAGTGGGTGCGGCCTGGGAAGGCTATGCGTTCGAGTTGCTGGGAAAATCGATCACCGTGACAGCGCCTGAAGGGATAATCTCGGGGACGGTGCGTGGCATTGATCGGGACGGCGCGCTCTTGGTTGAAACAGTCTCCCCGGAAGGGCAGGCGAGGCCGCCCTCTCGCGTCCAGCGGATTCTGGCCGGGGATGTGACTGTGGTTGATGGCTATCGAAAGACAGACACAGTGAACTGATCGAAGTGGACACTCATGATACTCGCCGTTGATGTGGGGAATACGCATACGGTCGCCGGTCTCTACGACACGCAAGACCTCGCCTATCACTGGCGCTTTGTGACCGAGGCGGAGCGAACGGCAGACGAGTACGGGGTGCTGCTGCAAAGCTTGTTTACCGCGCGTGGACTCAGCCTCTCTTGTGTGGCCGGTATTATTGCGTCGAGCGTTGTGCCGGCCATGGTGCAAACGCTCGAAGACCTCGCCCAGACGTATTTTCAGCTGACTCCTTTCATTGTCGGCCCAGGCATCAAGACCGGGATGCCGATCCTGTACGATAATCCCCGAGAGGTTGGAGCCGACCGGATCGTGAATGCGGTGGCGGCCTACGAACGCTACCGGGCCGCCACGATTATTGTCGATTTCGGAACCGCCACAACCTTTGACTATGTGACGCAGGCCGGCGAATATCTGGGGGGGGCGATTGTCCCCGGTGTGGGAATTTCCCTGGATGCCCTCTTCCACAAAACGGCCAAACTCTACCGGGTGGAGCTGGTGAAGCCGCCCAAGATCGTTGGCCGCAATACGGTCAACGCCATCCAGTCTGGTATCTATTATGGCTACACAGCGCTGGTTGACGGGATGGTGGAGCGTATTCAGGATGAAAATGGCGCGCAGGCCCGCGTGATCGCCACGGGTGGATTTGCCCAGCTGATCGCGGCAGAATCGCGCACTATTGAAGAGGTCGATGAGTTCGTGACCCTGGAGGGCCTGCGGATTCTGTATGAACGCAATCATTAAGAGCGTCGATGCGATATGAAGACGATTGTGACGCCACGCAGGAACGCAGCGCGTGCGACGCTTCCATGAAGGAGGGAAATATGGCTGCTGATGATATGCATCGCATCCGAACCATTGGACTGCTCGCTGAAGGGGGGGCCGGGAAGACGACCCTGGGGGAAGCACTCTTGTACGCCGCCGGCGAGACGACCCGTCAGGGGCGGGTAGAGGATGAAAGCTCGGTGTTCGACTTTGAGCCCGAGGAAATGCGCCGCAAGACCACCCTCTCTACGGCTTTTCATACGCTGCACTGGAAGAAGCACGACATCTGCTTGGTTGACCCGCCTGGGTATGCGAACTTTTTACCGGTTACCCGCTATGCCATGGAGGCGATGGGTGGCGCCATCTTCGTCGCCAGCCCAACCGGCCAACTCAAGGTCGAGACCGAACGGCTGTGGAATTGGGCTCAGGACATGCAGCTTCCTCGCCTCGTCTGTCTGTCCCGGCTGGATCGCGAGGAGGGAGAATTCGGCGCGGCTATCGAGGCTCTGAATAGTGCTCTTGAGACTACCCTGACCCCGATTCACATTCCGATTGGCTCTCAGGCCGACTTTCGGGGCGTGGTTGATCTGCTGTCCATGCAAGCCCTGATGTTTCAAGGTGATAAGGGCGAAGTCACGACCGAGGCCATTCCCGCTGATCTCCAAGAGCAAGTGGATGACTATCGTGAAAAGCTGATTGAGGCGGTTGCAGAAACAAACGATGACCTCCTGACGCGCTATCTTGAGGGCGAGGAGTTGAGCGTGGAGGACATTACCCAGGGATTGAGAGAGGGTGTGGCTGCCGCCCAGATTTTCCCCGTGCTGTGCCTCTCCGGGAGCCGGACTTTGGGCATCCAGCCGATGTTGAACGCAATAGTTGATTTGCTTCCGTCACCAGACTCTCGTCCGAGTATGGTCTGTACCGATCCGAAAACCCAGGAATCAGTTGAGCGCAGCCCTGACCCGACCGCGCCGTTTACCGCCCGCGTGTTTAAGACGGTTGATTCGCAGGCGGGCAAACTGGCGCTCTTCCATGTGATTTCCGGAAAAGTGGAGAGCGACTCGGTCGTGTATAATACGACCCGTGATGCCAAAGAACGTCTCGGCCAGTTGTTTCACCTGAAGGGCAAAAAACAGGAGCCAGTGACCACGGCACTGCCGGGCGATATCATCGGTGTGGCCAAGCTCAAAGAGACGCATACCGGCGATACGCTGTGCGACGAAAAAACCCCCGTTCTGCTGCCCCCACTGGTCGAATTCAATCCGGCTATCTCGTTTGCCCTGGAGCTCAAGTCTCGCGGCGACGAAGAAAAGATCATGACCTCCCTGGACCGGCTCAATGAGGAAGACCCGGCCCTCAGAGTGGACCGCGACCAACAGTCCAACGAAATCCTTATTTCCGGGGCCGGCCAGCTTCATATTGAAGTCGTAGTCGAGAAACTGAAGCGGAAATACGGGGTTGACGTGGAGCTGAAAGCGCCCAAGGTTCCGTATCGTGAAACCATCACCGGTAGAACCGAGGCCCAGGGACGCTTGAAGAAACAATCGGGCGGGCGCGGCCAGTTTGGCGATACCTGGCTGCGTGTCGGACCTCTAGCCCGTGGGACCGGCTTTGAGTTCATCAATGAAATAAAAGGTGGCGCGATTCCGCGTCAATATATTCAGTCAGTGGAAAAAGGTGTGGTTGACGCTCTGGGCAAAGGATTCCTGGCTGGTTATCCCATGGTGGATGTTCAGGTGGCGCTGTATGACGGCTCCTATCACGATGTGGACTCCTCGGACATGGCGTTTCAGATTGCCGGGTCTATTGGCATCCAGAACGCGCTGGAAAAGGCCAAGCCCGTGTTGCTGGAGCCCATCATGCACCTCGATATCACCGTGCCAGAGGAGTATATGGGGGATATCAGTGGCGACATCAATCGACGCCGTGGCAGACTCGTGAGTGTCGACGCCAAGGGCCATAACCAGATCATCAAGGCGTCCGTTCCCATGGCTGAGATATTAACCTATGCGCCTGATCTCCGGTCTATGACAAGTGGACGCGGTACCTTTGAGGTTGGTTTTTCGCACTACGAAGAAGTGCCGCATCATTTAACGGAAAAAATCATCCAGGAGAGCAAGCAGGCGAAAGAAGAAGCTAGTCATTAAGCATATGTAAATCCCTGTGGAGAGCCGCTGCTTCTCCGCAGGGTATGGGATGAGACATTGACAACCTCACGCGGGCTGTACTAGAGTTCTCCTCTCTTTCTATTTTCAGGAGGGTTGCTTATGGATGTCAAAGAAGAAGAGTTGATACGTTCCCTGATCGATACTGACCCCGAACTGCGCCGCCACTATGAGGAACACGCTCAACTCAAACAGCGCCTTCAAGAACTCAGAGAAAAATCCTTCCTGACTGAAGAAGAAGAGATTGAAGAAAAAACGATCCAAAAACAAAAACTGGCGGGTAAAGATCGCATCATGGAAATCCTCGCCCGCCACAAACGACAAGCAGCATAACTGAGGATCGCTGCGTTCACGGTTTCGACTCGCCTGGGAGTACCTCAGCCCCACTCGTGTGGCTGGAGTGTCGCCCGGTTAAACGTTTCCTTCTCAGAAGCTCATTGAGCAACAAGACCTATGCGTCATACAATCTCTATCTTAGTTGAGAATGAATTCGGTGTTCTCGCTCGGGTCGCGGGACTTTTTAGTGGCCGAGGCTTCAATATTGACAGCCTGAGCGTGGCAAAGACCCTGGACCCCTCATTGTCCCGTGTCACGCTCGTTACGGAAGGCGACGATCAGATTGTCGAGCAGATCACGAAACAGCTCAATAAACTGATCTGTGTCATCAAGGTCAGTGACTTCCAAGACACGTCGTACGTGGAACGTGAGATGGCGCTCATCAAGGTTGCAGCAGACGAACGGACACGCGGTGAAATTCTGAATATTATCGATATCTTCCGAGCCAAGGTGATCGATGCCGGGCCGCGATCCTTTGTGATTGAAGTGACCGGTGATGAGGGGAAGATTACTGCCATCTTGGATTTGCTCAAGCCGCTGGGTGTCAAGGAGATCGTGCGCACTGGAAAAGTCGCTGTTCAGCGTGGGCTTCAGACACTCTCAGCAACGACCGTGGACAATACATTAGAGCAGCAGCGAAAGGTGCGTCGGCTGCGCTAGGAGCATCCAGAGGCTCTCCGTCATGCCTGCAGACGAGACGAGAGAGCTCAGGAGGAAAAGACATAAGGAGTAAGTAGCATGAGCATGAGTATTTATTATGACAACGATGCCGATCTGTCCCTGCTTTCGGGTAAGAAAATTGTCATCGTCGGATACGGCAGTCAGGGCCACGCCCACGCTCTCAACCTGCGTGACTCCGGGATGGATGTCCGGATTGGGCTGCGGAAAGACAGCGGCTCCTGGAAAAAGGCCGAGGAGGCCGGCTTTGTGGTCCAGGAGGTTGGAGCAGCCTCGGCTGACGCCGATATCATCATGATCCTGACACCCGACGAGGTCGCCAGCGAGATGTATGAATCTGACATCAAAGCCGGTCTCAAAGCCGGAAAATACCTCGCTTGTGCACACGGATTTAATATCCACTTCAAGAAAATCGTTCCGCCCGAAGAGGTGAACGTTTTCATGGTCGCTCCCAAAGGTCCCGGCCATCTCGTCCGGAGTGAATTTGAGAAAGGCCGTGGTGTGCCCTGCCTGATCGCGATGGCGCAAGACCCGTCTGGGGATACCAAGCCGGTGGCCATGGCCTACGCGTCGGCCATCGGTGGGGGACGCGCTGCGATTTTAGAGACCTCGTTCAAAGAAGAGACTGAGACCGATCTGTTTGGGGAACAGACCGTCCTGTGCGGTGGGGTAACCGAACTCATGCGGGCCGGCTTTGAGACCCTGGTCGATGCCGGCTATGCGCCGGAGATGGCGTATTTTGAGTGCCTGCACGAAATGAAGCTGATCGTGGACCTCATCTACGAAGGCGGGATCACGAATATGCGCTATTCCATCAGCAATACGGCCGAGTTTGGAGATATGACCCGTGGCAAACGGGTCATTGGAGACGAAACCCGTGCAGCGATGAAGCATATCCTGGCTGATATTCAGTCTGGAAAATTCGCCGACGAATGGATGAATGAATATCGGTCTGGCTTGCCGCGCTTTAACGCCCTGCGCAAAGAGGGCGCGAGTCATAGGGCTGAAGTTGTCGGCGACAATCTGCGCGGTATGATGCCTTGGCTCCAGCAGGATAGGCTGGTCGATAAGGCGAAAAATTAACTCGGGCTATGACGGGGCAGACACGCGGGGAGGGGAGCGTGGCCTCCTCTTTTCGCTTCCCGTGTTGTGATTATGCATTTTGCGCGTGAGGGATATCCCTGGATCTTCGGGCTCGGCTCACTCTCTCTCGTGTTCGGTCTGCTCGGCTTCCGCTCCTCTGGCTGTATTCTGCTTGGCCTAGCCCTCTTTGTCGCCTTTTTTTTTCGTGATCCCGATCGCGAGACTCCCGGTGACACCGACGTGATTATCTCTCCTGCCGATGGACGCGTTATCACGGTTGAGCCGTTGGCACGCGGCAAATACGCCTCAGAGCAACCTGCTTCTCGGGTTGGCATATTCCTGTCTCCGCTCAACGTGCATGTCAATCGCGTCCCGGTGACTGGACAGGTCACCCAAATTCAGTATCAGCCGGGGAAATTTCGGGCCGCGTTCGCCGCTGACGCCGCTGAAGTCAACGAGCAGAACGCGGTCAGTATTCAGGATACACACGGTCGCCGGGTTGTTCTGGTCCAGATTGCCGGTATGCTGGCCCGGCGGATTGTCTGTCGCCTGACGGGCGGAGAACAGGTCCAACAAGGCGACCGGTACGGCATGATCATGTTGGGCTCCCGGGTGGACGTGTATTGTCCGGCAGAGGTACAATTGAAAATAACAGTCGGACAACGGGTAAAGGCCGGAGAGACGGTGATCGGCGCATACCGCACTCGGGCGAAAACATAACTGGGAGGTTGCCTGTGGCTATGCAGACACGCGAAAAAGTCCGACGGCTGCCAACTCGTAAAAAAATGCGTCCCCCCCTACGCAAGGGCGTGTATCTGCTGCCCAATCTTTTTACGACGGGCGGGCTGTTTTGCGGGTTTTACTCCAGCGTGATGACTCTGCAGGGCGAGTTCCGGGTGGCGGCCACCGCGGTTCTGATTGCGCTGATCTTTGATTCCCTTGACGGCCGGATTGCCCGTATGACGAAAACCTCCAGCCGTTTTGGTGCGGAATACGATTCCCTGTCCGACTTGGTGGCTTTTGGGGTGGCCCCCGGTTTGTTGGCCTATCGCTGGGCCTTGGAGCCGTGGGGTGCGTGGGGCTGGTTGGCGGCGGCCTTATACGTAGTGTGTGGTGCCCTCCGCCTGGCGCGCTTCAATGTCCAAATCGGAGTAGTGGATAAGGAGAGTTTTGTTGGTCTGCCGATCCCGGCTGCGGCGGCCGTCATAGCCACGACGATTTGGGTGTATGACTACCTGGGTGGTGAAGGGACGACCAGTAGGCACATCACCCTCCTCCTGTTGGTGTATGCTCTGGCCGGCCTGATGATCAGTACGATTCGCTATGCGAGCTTTAAAGATTTGAATCTGCGCGACCGGCAGCCCTTTGGCCTGCTGGTCGTAGGTATCATTCTCTTACATCTGACCATCGCCGAGCCGCAGATCATGTTGTTCTCCATTGCCGGCGTATATGCGTTGTCCGGTCCGGTCGGGATGGTACTGCGCCTGTGGAAGAAGAGGGGGTCAGAGGAAATCGAACCCGACGTTGCTCTTGTCCAACCAAAACAGATCCGTGAACCCTCTGAGCAGCAAACCCATTCCCTTGACAATGAGAAAAAGGGTCCGGTATAACGAAAAATACATGATTCACATGATGAAGCTTGACACTTTAGGTCTCCTGCTTGGCCTCCTGCTTAGCATCCCGCCTGAGGGATCCGAGGGAGGTGTATAGGTCACACCAGACTCTTGGAGGCCACGGGCGGAATATCTGATCCGTGGCCTCTTGTTTGAGAGGGTTGCGGGTATACTCGCAGCCCTTTTTTTATATGGATAATACTGAGGAGGATGTTATGGAACGCGAAGTTGTAAGGATTTTTGATACCACGCTGCGCGACGGCGAGCAGTCGCCCGGCGCGACCATGAATATTGAAGAAAAGGTGATGGTCGCCGGCCAACTCGAAAAGCTCAATGTGGACGTGATCGAGGCCGGCTTTGCCGCGTCGTCGGAGGGCGACTTTGAATCGGTCCGGCGTGTTGCCGAACTCGTCTCTACTCCTATTGTCCTGAGTCTGTCGCGCACCAAGGAAGACGACATTCGTCGTGCCATTCAGGCCGTCGAGAAGGCCAAGCATCCCGGGGTGCATATTTTCATCGCCACCTCCGACATCCATCTCAAACATAAACTCATGATGAGTCGTCAGGAGTGCATCGACGCCGCGGTCTGGGCGGTCGAATATGCGAAAAAACACCTTGACTATATCGAGTTTTCAGCCGAAGACGCCTCTCGTACAGACCGCGACTTTCTGGCCCAGATTTTCGGCGAGGTCATTCAGGCTGGTGCCGTGACTATTAATGTCCCGGACACCACCGGCTATGCCATCCCCCACCAGTTCGGTGCCCTGTTTCAGTATCTGCAGGAAACGGTTCCCGGTGGTGGA
The DNA here is from genome assembly GCA_022824615.1 of Candidatus Binatia bacterium. GTDB lineage: Bacteria > Desulfobacterota > Binatia > Bin18 > Bin18 > Bin18. The sequence goes on from JAJDZM010000236.1 coordinate 11,853, forward strand.
GACGTGACGTGGAGTGCGCACTGCCACAACGATTTGGGCTTGGCCGTAGCCAACTCCTTAGCGGCTATTGAGAACGGCGCCCGCCAAGTGGAATGCACGATTAACGGCATAGGTGAACGCGCGGGGAATACGTCCATGGAAGAGGTGGTTATGGCGCTCAGAACGCGAGAGGATGTGTTCTCCCATGTCAGCACGCAGATCGTGACCGAGCAGATTTACCCCTCCAGCCAACTTCTGTCTCAAATTACCGGTATTACCGTTCCTATCAACAAGCCGGTGGTCGGAGATAACGCTTTTGCTCACGAGGCCGGCATTCATCAGGACGGCGTGCTGAAATACAAATTGACCTATGAGATCATGCAGCCTCAGACGATAGGCTTGGACAGCAATAGACTCGTCTTAGGGAAACATTCGGGCCGACACGCCTTTATTGAGCGGCTGAAATTCCTGGGCATTGACTATACGGGAACCGATATGAATAAGGCCTTCGTGCGTTTCAAAGCCTTGGCCGACAAGAAAAAGAGCGTCTACGATGAAGACCTGATCGCGATTGTAATGGAAGAAACGGCCCGCATCCCCGAGAAGTACGAGTTGCTGTATATGAATGTCACCTCATCCAGCATGGCGGTTCCGCATGCGACGGTGAAGATGAAAGTGAATGGTGAGGAGTTGATTGAAAACGCCTCTGGCGATGGCATGGTTGACGCCTGCTATAAGGCGATTGCTCAGATTGCCGAAATGGACGTGAAGCTAGAGCGCTACTCGGTCAAATCCATCACCGGCGGGACCGATGCCCAGGGCGAGGTCTCGTGTCTCTTGCACAAAAACGGTGCCTCCGTGAACGGCCAGGGCTCCCACACCGATATTATTATGGCCAGCGCTCTGGCCTTCACCAATGCGCTCAATAAATTCGCGCAAATGGAACGCTACGGAGACCGGTCCGGCGTCCATCGCGAAGGGCCATAACTCTCGGCTGCGTGACGACGGGTGAGTACAAGGGGCGGCCAGACGGTCGCCCCTATTTGCTTGTGCTGCGGTTTGTGATGGATTTGACCGACGAAAAGGAGAAAGCATGGCGCATAATATTGCAGTATTTAGCGGTGACGGCATTGGCCCCGAGGTCATGGGCGAGGCAATCAACGTCCTCAAGATCGCTGGCGCGCGATTTGGCATTGAGTTTTCTTTTGAGCCGGCTTTGGCGGGCGGCTGCTCGATTGACGAACACGGCGTGGCCCTGACGGATTCGGCTCTGCGAACGGCCAAAGAAAGTGATGCCGTCCTGCTCGGTGCCGTCGGGGGGCCGAAATGGGATGACCCGAAAGACTCAGTCCGACCCGAGCAAGCCATTCTCGGGCTGCGCAAGGAGCTTGCACTCTTCGCCAACCTGCGCCCGGTTCAGGTCAACCGCCATCTGCTGCACGCCTCGACCTTGAAACCCGAGGTCCTGGAAGGCGTCGATCTCATGGTCGTCCGAGAGCTGACCGGAGGCGTCTATTATGGCCGGCCGAGCGAACGCCGGACCGGACCGTCCGGGCGGGAGGCGGTCGATACGATTTTCTATACCGAGGGAGAGGTCGAGCGACTGATGCGAGCCTCATTCGACTTGGCGCGGAAACGACGCAAGAAGCTCACCTCGGTCGATAAGGCCAACATCATGGCGTCCTCACGCATGTGGCGCGAAGTCGCCAATGAAGTTGCCCAAGAGTATCCTGATGTCGAGTATGAAGACGTATTGGTGGACGCCATGTCGATGCATCTGATCCGGCGGCCCGCCGACTTTGACGTGATTGCCGCGGAAAATATGTTCGGCGATATTTTAACGGATGATGCCTCCATGTTGGCCGGCTCCATGGGGCTG
>JAJDZM010000130.1 GCA_022824615.1 Candidatus Binatia bacterium
GTATGGCGAACCAAAGTCTCAGCAAGAATGTGAAAAAGAAACGACAGCCTAAGCCGGCAGAACGTTCTGGTGGAAAGATCTCCATTATTCTTGTCGATGATCACCCGATTTTTCTGTCCGGCCTCCAGGAGTTATTTCGAAAACAGCCTGACTTCGAACTCCTTGGCGTAGCCGAGAGTGTCCCCGACCTTGAGAAGCTCCTCGAAAAGAAAAAACCTCAGGTTATTCTCATGGATTTCGAGTTGCCCGAGGGAGATGGGATTAGTGCGACCGCTTTTGTTCGTGAGCAGTCACCGGAAACGAAGGTGGTGATGCTCACCGGCTATGACAACCCGCCCCTTATCTTTCGTGCCTTGAAAGTGGGGGCCGTCGGATACCTGCTCAAAAATACCCGCTCCAAAGAGATTCTTGAAACTCTTCGCAAGGTAGCGGACGGAGAAGTCTTTCTGAATCCTGACTTAGCCAGCAAATTCCTGCACGAGTTTCAGCGCGATCAAGAGGTTGAAGAACTGCGACGCCTAGTCCGGACACTCACCAATCGAGAGGAAGAAGTCTTACGTTCGGTGGCAACCGGGGCATCGAATAAAGAAATCAGTCAGCAACTCTTTATTAGCGAACTCACGGTCAAGATGCACCTTGCGAGTATTTTTCGAAAGTTACAGGTGAATGATCGGACGAAAGCGGCGGTGCTGGCGCTGAAAGCGGGTTTGGGGGACGAATGACGCGGCTGGTCCCGATATTGCTGTACTTACTCTCTCTCGTGTTGTTTCTCCCAAGAGGTGCGGGTGCCGAAGCGACGGAGACGAGGGTGCAGGAACTCCTGACCGAGTGTCAAGCTGCGTATCACCGTCTGATCGATTATCGCGGTATATTACGGCACGAGATATGGGAAAAGGGCGGGACCCAGAGGCAACACGAAATTGCCGTAACCTTTCGTAAGCCATCTTCTCTGCTCATGCAGTGGCAATCGGGTTTATACCGCGGGACAACCCTGCTCACGAGGCCGACCCGGGATCTAGGCACAATTTTCATCAGACTCGGCGGCTGGTTTGATTACGTCCGGGTCAGTATTCCCTCCACGGAAATTAGCGACCCTTTTGCCCCAGCTCTCAAAGATGTGAACGCGTGGTTATACGCGCTCAGAGCCCTCTCTCAACGGCCCAGGGCTGATCGCAGTCTCCAGTTGGTTGCTCTTCAGCCGGGGGACCCACAATTGGCCGAAGGGCGAGTGATTCTGTCAGTGCCGGCCTTCCTCATTCCTTTTCGTGACAACACGGTTGCAACGTATGAGTTCGTGATCGAGCGGGGAACCGGTCTGCCGTTTGAACTCATCCTGCGAGGGGCATCCGGAGAAGTCCGCCAACGCTTGTCGTATACAGACTTGCAGGTCAATATTGGGATTTCTCAACAAGTCTTTGAGCGGGAGTCCCCTGTATCTGGCGACCCAAGCCTGTTTCGACCGGGGACCGACCTGGATGTCCGGGGGTTTGCCCAAAATTGGTTGCGCCGTGCAGGTGAAATCCAAGACTATACCGGGGTATGGGTGACTGAAGCGCGTCGGGGGAGTCAACTGAGCCGTCGGACGGCGAGATTCAAGTTTCGGAAACCGTTCGATGTTTATATGGCCTGGGAACCGGAGAGCGGTGGACTCCAGGAAGCCTTATTTCGGACGGGTTGGAATAGAGGGCGAGTCCGGGTCCGAACCTCATTGTTCGGTATTCCAATCATTGGAGACCTGGTACCGGACGGCTCGTGGGTGCAACGAGAATTGCACGCTTCCCTTAAAGAGTTTGGATTTGACCGGGTTGTTGAGCGGCTGCAGACGCAACTCTTACAAGGCTGGCTCCAGAGTGAACTGGAAGTGCAATTTCGTGGCATTCAAGAGCATGACGGGCGCCCCTGCTACGTCTTGGAATTTGTCTTCCCGAATACGCAATGGCGGACCCATCCCTATTATCGTATCGTGCTGCACTGGGACATCGTCCATCGCGTACCGGTCAAACAAGAAGCCTACGATTGGAACAATCAGCTGGATACCCGCTACGGGTTTCAGGATCTCCGTTTCAACGTCTCGCTGAACGCATATGATTTTAACTCGACAAACCTCGAATATGGTTTTCTCTTATTCCGGCGTGTCCCGTGGCTTGATTGGTTTCTGACGGGACGGGAGTGATGAGCGACGAGAGGGGGCTCAGCTCTCTGCAAGCCGGAACCGCTGGCGGCCTGCTCGGCCTCCTGTTGGCGGCGAGTGGTTTTGTCGCGTTTAATCTTGGCTATCTTGAACTCTACCAGGCGTTCGTGCCTCTGCTGTGTATTGGGGTGTTGTTACGGGTTGAGGTGGGACAAGACTGGTTCCTGTCTCTCTTACTCTTTGCTGTGACGAGTTCACTGCTGTACACGGTTGGGCTGTTTGCATTACCCTTACTCCTCGGATCAATACTCCTCGGCCTCCCACTTGCTTTTGTGGTGAGATGGTGGGGCGTGGATGCCGTGCCACAAACCGTACGAGAGGACTCCCACCCGGTCCGACGAATTCTTGAATTGTGCGCACTGCTGCAAATTGCCCTCTTTGTCCGTTATCTTGTCTACCGTTCGAGCGGTGGGCATATTCCTATCCATATTGGAGAATTTGAAGAACTGGCACGATTCATCCTGAGTGAAGCAGGCGGATGGGCTGTTTTTGCCCTGGGTTACGGTTTACAGCACCGAGCGCGGTATGGGACACTCTATACGTCCGGGCTCGATTTTGCAGGCAATTTCCCGACATTGATGATTACGGGGCTACTGCTGGTCACGCCGTATAGTGCGATCATGATCCTTGGGGTTAATACCTTCGGGGGCGCGGGGCTCTACTTGAGCGCTATTCCAGTTGGGGCGGCCCATGTGCTCCTGCGAACCCTCACGCTGCGCAAAAAAGAAATTGAGCGTCAAAATACCCAGCTTCAATTGATGAATGTCGATATGGCAAGAAGTGAACGTATGGCAGCAATTGGACATATGTCGTCAACCATCTCGCACCAGATCCTCCAGAAAATCGGCCTCTTGGGTCTTCAGTGCGACCTGTTGCGAGACACGCTGGACGAGACGCAGCCCCCGACCCACGAGATGATGGAAGAGGCTTCCCACCGGGTCGAACAACTCGATGCGGCCATTACGGACTTGAACACTACGCTGTCTGATCTGCTGGTCTTTTCCCGTGACTTTGCCGTCCACCGTGAGCCCGGATTATTGAGCAAACTCCTGCAAGAGGCGGGGCAAGAAATTCACGAAGCCGCTCGGGCGCGAGGGGTGACGCTCCGCTATGAGCTCGCAATACCGGGTGAGGAACCTCTCATGCCCGTTGATCATATCAAGCTCAAGCAGGCTGTCTTGAATCTCTTGACGAACGCGCTGGACGCCTCATCCGAAGATGGACAGATTACGATTGGTGCGCGACGGGCGCAGGATCAGATGCAGGTCACAATCCGAGACAAGGGCACGGGTATTCCGGAAGGAGTAGATCAACAGATGTTTGCCCCCTTTGTTTCCACCAAGAAAACCGGTTCTGGCTTAGGCCTCGCCTTCACGCAAAAAATTATTGAGCTCCATAATGGGAGGATCGCTGCGCATAATAATAGAGATGGAGGCGCAACCTTTACCTTTAGCCTTCCACTCACTGTGCCAGAACAAAAAGGATAATGAGGCGTATGCAGTTACGGAATGCACTCGCGCTAGTAACCGGCGCCGGTCGCCGCATAGGACGAGAAATTGCTGTTGCTTTAGCGCAAGGGGGAACGGATGTGGTCCTGCACACGCATACGTCGTCAGGAGACGCGACGCGACGCGCTGTGCAGCAGTATGGTCGCCGAGCCTGGATTGTCCGGGGCGATTTGGCAAATCGCCCCGACGTACAGCGTATCGCCCATGAGGCACTGGAAAAAACAGGGAAAATCGACGTTCTCATCAATAATGCGGCCGTGTTCTTTCCGACACCCGTCACCACCCTGACCGCGCAGGAATGGCGCACTTTCCGTCAGACAAATATATCAGCCCCCTTCTTCCTCTCGATGCTCATCGGAAGACACATGTGTCGACGGGGGCGGGGAAAAATCGTCTTTCTGGGAGATTGGAGCGGTCGGCGACCAAGTCGAAACTTTCTTCCCTATTGTGTATCCAAGGCTGGAGTCCACACGCTGACGCAGGCACTCGCAAAGGCTTTTGCCCCATATGTCCAAGTCAACGAAGTCGCTCCAGGCCCGGTTCTCCTTCCCGAAGACTATAGCCCGGAGCAGCAAGAAGCCCTGCGTGTCCGTACACCGCTGCAACGCTTCGGGAGCCCGCACGACATTGCGCGTACGGTCTGCTTTCTTCTGGAGTCGGGGGATTTTGTGACAGGGGCCAGCTATGTGGTTGACGGCGGTTGGCTGGCTCGGAGACCCGACGGCACCGAGACCTCACTATAATTGGTCTGACACGGCGCGCCCAGGGCAAAGTGATAGATAAACCGACGCTCTCGAGCGGAATACGCAAGCAATGTCGAAGAGCAGGTGCCGTAGCCGTCGAGATGGATACACAGGCCGTTACGTGGGTCTTCCGCTCGTGGGTCGAGCGGCGTGGCATGGTCTGCCAGGCGCTCATGGAGGAGGCGAAAAAGCTCTGAGATGGAAAACGACGACGCGGATGCTGCAGTCACTTTTTCTGCTACGGTCTGAAAATGCTGAAACGAGTGCGCGATCTTGGGACATTCGGGATCGTTGAGATTCATATTGGTCAACAGATGGACCCCCGGCTCGAGCTGCTGAACACGGATGGTCTGCTCAGTCGGGTAGACGACATAGGCAGCCTGTCTATCAACCAGGAGAAGATTGAAGGGGTTGTAACGATCGACAGGTTGGCGCTGCACGGACGTGGCAGCCTGACGGGCGGACGTCGCCTGAAGCGCGTCCAGACTTAACAATCCACGCGAACGCCGACGTGGGTCAGTTGGCTGCGGCGTGTGCCGGTTTAACATGCCGGCTACAAGCCCAGACTCGTTGACCCCCAACCAGGTTCCCCCGGCAACTAGGTCTTTCCCGCCAAAAATCCAGGGAGTGTGCTGGAGCACGACCGGTCCGGTGGAAGGCCGATTCAAAAATTCATCCCGATTTGCCGCTACCACGAGAGGGTAGTTTGGAAAAGTTTGGAAGTATAAGGCGAGCGTGCACATGGCGCGCGGCAGTATAAGATGGGGGGCGCAGTGTCGCAAGAGGGAAGGGGGTTCGCGTTGTGTTTCAACTGCCCCTGTGATAGGGTCTGCCAGCACGTACGCACTGAGGAGGAAGAATGTTCGAATCCGTTGATGACGTTGTTTCAAGACTCTCAGACCAGAAATATATTTGTAGTCGTCAGATCGCGACCGTTGTCTATTTAGCCAGCCAACTCCGCAAACCTATCCTGGTCGAAGGGCCCGCTGGTGTGGGGAAAACAGAACTCGCCAAGGTAGTGGCCGGGGCGATGGACTGTGAACTGTTGCGCCTGCAGTGCTACGAAGGTCTTGATGAGGCGAAAGCGCTGTACGAATGGGAGTATGCCAAACAACTGCTCTATACTCAGATTCTCAAGGATAAAATCAGTGAGGTGCTTGAGGGCGCGGCAACCTTGAAAGAGGCGGTCGAGCGCATCGGCAGGCAGGACAGCGTCTTCTTTTCGGAACGCTTTATTCTGCCCCGACCTTTGTTGCAGGCGATATCGGCTGACCATCCGCTGGTCTTACTCATCGACGAGATCGATAAATCGGACAGTGAGTTCGAGGCCTTTTTGCTGGAGGTTCTGAGTGATTTTCAGGTGAGTGTGCCCGAGCTGGGAACGATTCAAGCCCAGCAGATTCCGGTCGTCGTCCTGACCAGTAATAATGCACGTGAGATGTCAGACGCGCTCAAACGGCGCTGCCTGCATCTCTTCATCGATTTCCCGAGCCAGGAGCAAGAACTCGAGATCGTGCAGCTCAAGGTGCCGGGGATTGCCGCGCAGCTCGCCAATCAGGTGGTAGAGGTGGTCCAGTCGATCCGCAAACTTGACCTGAAAAAAGTCCCCAGTATTAGCGAGACTCTGGATTGGGCGAAAGCGCTCACCTTGCTCAATGTCCATCGGCTTGAGGAAGCACAGGTGAATGAGACCCTGAACACGATCCTGAAATACGAAGGGGATGTGCGCAAGGCCGAGGCCGAGTTAAAGGAATACATCAGCCGCCAGAAGGCAAAGGTCGAGACATCCGCGACGAGCCAGGAACAAGACGACAAAGACCTCCTCCACTAGTTTGGCTGGCGTGAGGCTGTATGGACGACAAAATTGTTGAATTTGGCCACCTGCTGCGCGAGAACGGCCTGAAGGTCTCAGTGGCGGAGAACATGGATACCTTTGCCGCTCTGGGGTTGGTGGGGGTCTACGATAAACAATTGCTGAAAGACACCCTGCGTGCGACCTTTGTCAAACGGCAAGTCGACATCCCGGTCTATGACGAACTCTTTGACATGTTCTTTACCGGCCTCGGCGAAGTCATCAAGGCGGCGGCCGCGTTGACCATGCAGGCGATGGACATGACCGAGGAAGAGTTTCAAGAATTCCTCGAACAGCTCGAAGATGCCTTGCAGAATATGGACCAAGAGTTGTCGGACTTGGCGCGCGCCTTACTGACGAATAATACCGGGCAACTCGAAAAAATGCTCCAGGAGGCGGCCCAGCAGTCGAATCTTCAGGACATTCAGCGCTCCTTTCAGGAAGGGCAGTTTGCGAATGCGCTCGCCCAGATGATGGGCTTCGGCAATATTCAGCAGGAATTGCAGACCCTGAAGGATGCCTTGCAACAGGCCGGCTTAAGCCCGGAACAAATCGAACAATTGTCCCAATATATTGACCAGCGTCTGCAAGACTTGGCGCATATGATCCGCAGCTATGTCCGGGCCGAATTGGAGAAAAAAGACTCGGAGTTGCGCGATCAGCAAAAGATGCGGAGTTTGGCCGACAAGAGTTTCTATTATCTCTCCGAGGACGAAATCCGAAAAATGAAGGAGGCGGTCACCAAGCTGGCCCAGCGGCTCAAACATATCATTGCGATTCGGCGGAAGCGGGCCAAACGGGGACGGCTGGATTTACAGCGGACATTGCGAAAAAATCTGCAATACGGTGGCGTACCATTCAACATCATTCTTGATGTGAAAAAGAAAGAAAAACCCCAAGTTGTTATTCTGTGTGATGTGTCCGACTCGGTACGGAACGTCTCGCGCTTTATGCTGCAGTTTGTCTACTCCGTACAGGATCTGTATTCCAAGGTGCGCAGCTTTATTTTTGTGGCCGACATTGGTGATGTGACCAAGTTGTTCGAGGATAATGACGTTCACCAAGCCATTGATTTAGCCTTACGAGGCAATTTTATTAATATTTACGCACACTCAGACTTTGGTCGGGCTTTCAAGACCTTTCATCGGGATTATCTCTCTATCATCAATAAGCGGACCACGGTGTTAGTGCTGGGCGATGCGCGCAATAATTATAATCTGCCGCACGACTGGGTCATTCGGGACCTGCAACAAAAAGCCAAGCAGGTCATTTGGCTGAACCCTGAAAGCCGGCTGACTTGGGGCTTTGGCGATAGTGAAATGGATCGCTATGCCCCGTATTGTGATCTGGTTGAAGAGTGCCGCAACCTGAATCAGCTCTACCGGGTCATTGATCACTTAGTGACCGCTTAGCAGAGTAAATGTGTCTTCCATGAGACATCATATGCTGGACACGTTTACTCTTTGCGGTAGGCACGTTCTCCTGAAGGTGCTATCTTTTTTGTGATCTCACGCAAATGGAGGAGGAATGGACCGCGAGGGTTTTATTCAAATGAAAGTCGGCGGGTTAACGCTTGACCCGGTGACCAAGACCCCAATCGTCATCCTGAAAGACGCGGAGAATAAACTCAACTTGCCGATTTGGATTGGCTTGATGGAAGCGACCTCAATGGCGACCGAGTTGGAGGGGATCAAAATGGCGCGTCCGATGACCCATGACCTGCTCCACAATATGATCAAAGAGGTCGGCGGCAGGGTCGAGGCCATCGAGGTCACGAGTCTCCAGGACAACACGTATTATGCCGCCATCCGCCTCAAAGTTGGAGAGCGAGACATTTCGGTTGACTCCCGGCCGAGCGATGCCATCTCGCTTGCGCTGCGAACGAAATGTCCCATCTTTGTAGCGGCCCAGGTGCTAGAGTCGTCGAGCGTGCTCCAACAGACGGAAGACAGTGAGGAAGAGGCTGATTTGTCGAGTGTTTCTCGGGATAAATGGGCAGAGATCCTGGAGAAGATGTCTCCGGACGACTTTAAGTACAAGATGTAGTCTCTTCCAGCGACAACCTGGTACGGTCCATGGCGCGCAGTCGTAAGCAAGAGCTGTCTCCGTCTTCATACCCCTCGGCACGTTTAATTGAATGGTTCCGGCAGCGGTCGGGCATCGTCACGCACTACAAACGGCAGATTGTCCTTGGGTGCGTCGTCGTCGTCGTATGTGCCATATCCGGCATTTCCTGGGCTGCCTGGGCACAGTACCGCCATAGTCAGGGATTGGCACATTTTCGCGCTGGACTCCTTGCCATTGAATCGGAAGAGTACGATGTGGCGATTGCCGAGCTTACCCAGGCGGAGGAGGTACTTGACGGCGAGAGTAGGGGGGTCGCCACCTTGCACTTAGGGGAGGTGTTTGAGAAGAGCAACCAGCCAGAAGAGGCGAAGGCTGCCTACGAGCGAGTCGCCACGTTTCATGATGCAGGATCATATGTGAAACAAATCGCGCTCTTACGTTTGGGTCAAGGCGCGGAAGAAGCTGAGGAGTTCGCTGCTGCGGTCCAGTGGTACGGTGAAGCTTCCAGGCTGGATGGGCCAGGCAAGAGTGAAGCATTGCTGGCTCTGGGAGAAGCCTTAGAGCGACAGGGGAAGGCCACCGTGCCTCAAGCGTATTTTGATTTATTAGAGCAATTCCCCGACTCACCATTGGCTGAGATAGTTCGCGCCAAGACGAACAAGTGAGTTTTTACAGAATATATATTATCAGACAGAATATATATTCTGTAAAATTATATCCATAGAAGGCTTTCTGCCTGATTTTCCGGAAGTCATAGCGTGTCCTCCCGCAGGTACCTGTTGTTACACCAGGCCAAGCGGTCATAGCCCAAGTCAGCAATCTGAGCCATCTTGGTCAGCCCGATATTACAGCCATGTCATGGTGACCCTGTTTGGGTTGTTCGCCGAGATAGGGCGGGAGCTGATTTCCATGCAAACGAAAGAAGCGCTGGCCGCCACACGATCATCTGGCAAGAGTCGTCCCTTTGGATGATGCTCAGCAAAATATGACTATAGTCAAAAATGGTATTTCCGAGCAGGACAGGTAAGATTACTCCTCGGATTCTTGACAAATAGAAGGTTGAACCATGCTCTTATTTTTTGGAATACTAGATTTAGACTATAGTCAATATATTTTCTATGTACTTATACGGATAAATGCCCTACAGAGGAATAAACAACCCCAACATTCTGAACATAAAAAAAGGAGTCCAATTTGGACTCCTTTTGTACTCCGAAATTCCACTCGCTCAGGACTGCGATAATTCTACCGCGAGGCTCGCGTCACCACCTGCTTCCACCGTGACCTTCTG
>JAJDZM010000307.1 GCA_022824615.1 Candidatus Binatia bacterium
CGCCATTTGATTGAAAACTTCTTCGCCAAACTCAAGCAATACCGCGCGCTTGCCACTCGCTACGACAAACGCGCTGTCAGCTTTCTCGGAGCCATCCACCTCGCCGCTTCGGTTATCCTCCTTAACTGATGACACCCCCTAAGCTAGCCATGATGCGGAGCATCAGGTCAGTCGAGACATCGTGGGTATTGCGGTTGAGAATCGCTGTCATACGGGAGCGGGAAGTCCGAGCCAGTTTGGCCACCTGAGCATGGGTGAGTCCGCTTTTCTCCACAACCTCAATAATTTTGTCATTCAAGTCGCTCCGCAACTGGATTTCCGCGCCATCAACGGGAGTCAGTCCTAAAATTTCTGCCAGCGCAGTTGCATCTTCTGCAACGGCAGGTTTCGCTGAGTGCATGGAGCATCTTCCATCGCCCGGCAGAGCGTTTCGCGGCTGTCGATATCGACCCGGAATCCGCCGCTTCGCCAAGTCGGCAGCGGTGGCAGAGCAGCGGGCTGACCATCAGCGGGCTTCCCTTCGACAAGGACCTGCCTGAGACCAGATTCGACGAGGGCGGACACAGGGACCCCACGCCGTGCCGCTTCTTCTTGCAGCTTTTGCATCACCGTTTGGTCTATGTCGAAGGGCGTTTTCATAGGGCAAGCATACAAGCACTACGCCATTACATCAATGCGAGGATAGTAAGGACCGTAGCGTATAAGGCTCAACAGGACAGAACGAAGCAGGTGACACTAGGTGAATCCGACCTACTATCTGTCCCTCACTGCTTACGGTGTTGCCACCGCTTGTGCCGTATTCGAGCCCCGCTGGTGTTCAGACGGTAACGAAGCATCTCCAAGCTGACGCCGTAGCGGTTGCAAGCAGCATCCTCCGTACAACCAGACCGGACGATCTTCATCGCGGCAGCGTTAGGAATAAGGATGTGACCGGCTAGGCAGTTCGCCTCGTCCTCTATGTCCTTGTTGAAGCGACGGCCTCTAAGATGGTCGAATGTTTGCGGGGCATGTGCAAGAAGCGCATGCGCGATCTCATGGGCTATGTTGCTGTTTCTACGGCGGAAACTGTGCCCATCGTTTACGAGGATAATACTGCCAGGGTTTAGCTGAAGCAGTGATGCCGAAAAAGCGCCGGTGTCGCCCTCGACAAGTTGCGCAACGTGTTCCGGGGATACATCGGCAAACGTCGAGATCGGGACAATAGGGAATCCTAGCTTGGTAGCCAAGGCGTCAAGGTCCATCGGTGCCTCATCAGGAAGGCACATCTGACGACGGAGCCCGATGGCGATTCGGTCTGCACCTGCCTTGAATCCTCGCGGAAAGCCCACCCTATCACTTCTCCCTAAAGCGCTCGTAGGCTACCTTAATGATCTCTTCGAGCGCCTTGGCACTCTCCGGCTTCAGATTTTTGTCCGTTCTCAAGGTGGCCGTGATCTGCGCCAAGGGTTCCGGCTTGTTGGCCTGGGGAAGGAAGTCTGAGGCGTCCAAACCGGACCATGCGAGCAGGAGGGCGAGGCCGTCGACCCCAGGGCGGCGGCCCTGAGACAGCCGCGTCAGAGTAGAGGCACTGACACCGCATTGTGCCGAAACTTCCTTCCAATTCAAGCCCTTAGAAACTCGCTGGGCGTCGAGTGCCGCATAGAAGCCAGCTATGTTGAATTCGTCCATCATTAGCCCCTCCTTTTTTTATTTCACTATTGCAATTAAAAACCTAATATACAATTATCGTTCTGGCAGTTGCTTCATAGCAACTGACTATCGTTTGAGCAACAGGAGAAATCCGATGGATCAAGACCAGACCAACACTGAGGAAACCGCTGTGGAATGCAATATCCACGTCAACGAGCAAGTTGTCACTCTCGTCAGCGGACCGTACAAGGCGACGGACATCAAGCGGAAAGCCATAGAACAAAACGTGTCTATCGAGATGGACTTTGTACTGAGCATTGAGGAGGAGCCGCGGAAGACCAGGGTCATTGACGACGAAGAGGTGATCGTTGTCGAGGCGGATATCTGTTTCATCGCGGTGCCTGACGATGACAACTCCTGACGTTATCAATGTAAAGCCGGAGGTCGGCCAAGCGATACGGGACATCGCCGCCGCCTTCCCTGACGCAACGGTTAGTGCTGATGGGGATAGCGCTGGGGGAGCATACGTCTTCGTCAGGGACGTGCCGCTTGCCTCAATCTACCAGCAGCACAAGACCTGGGTGGGTTTCCACATTACCTACATGTACCCGGAAGCCGACGTCTACCCGCACTTCGTGCGAGCAGACCTCTGTCGGGCGGACGGTGCTCCCCTTGGGGATGGTACGTCACCGGCCTCATTTCAAGGTCAAGCCGCGGTGCAGCTTTCACGGCGCTCCAACCGCCTGAATCCAGCGACTGACACCGCGCTGCTCAAACTACAGAAGGTACTCCGGTGGCTCAACAACCGTCCATGAACAAGCCATGGCGCATCCTCATACCAGAAGGACTCTACGCCAAGCTCCATGCGCACCTCTTCCCAGATGACAGAGACGAACACGGAGCTGTCATCCTTGCAGGCGTCGCTGAGACAGAACACGAAGTTCGAATCCTTGCGCGAGAACTACATCTGGCGACAGATGGCCGTGACTATGTGCCCGGCAAGCGCGGCTACCGTATGTTGAGGGCCGAGTTCATCAATGACAGGGTGTTGAAGGCCCGCGATGAGCGTTTGGTCTACCTTGCCATCCACAATCATGCTGGTACCAATGCAGTAGCCTTCTCTGGCGACGATCTCCACTCACACGAGCGGGGCTATCCGGCACTGCTACAGATCGCCCGAGGTATGCCCGTCGGGGCGCTAGTTTTCGCAAAAGGTGCCATCGCTGGCGATATCTGGATATCGGATAGTTGCCGAGTACCACTTGTCGGGGCCACCATCGTCGGTCGCCGCCGACAACTTCTTACACCAAGGCCGTCCACTGACTCACTGCGAACCGACCCATGTTACGACCGTCAGGTGCGGCTATTTGGAGACCGTGGGCAAGATATTCTGACTAAGGCGAAGGTAGCCATTGTTGGACTTGGTGGAGTCGGCTCGCTGTTGGCCGAGATTCTCGCACGTCTAGGGGTAGGGCATTTTGTGCTCATTGACCCAGACCGCACGGAGTCGTCAAACTTGCCGCGATTGATCGGAGCGACACGATGGGACGTTGCTCCAAAGTTCTTGGAAGAAACCTCTTGGGGTTGGCTTCGTCCGATAGAGCGACTACTGTCACGGCGCAAAACTTCCCTCGCCCGACGCAATATCCGACGCGCTAATCGAGGCGCGCGGGTGCAGGCTTTTGCTACCGATATCGTTGAACCAGATGTAGTAGAACACCTGAAGGACTGCGATTACATCTTCTTGGCGGCAGACACCATGAGAGCACGACGTATTTTCAACGCTATCGTCCATCAATACCTGATCCCCGGTGTTCAAATTGGTGCAAAAGTCAACAGTGACAAGACGGGCACTGTGGGTGATGTGTATGCTGTCACTCGTCCGGTCACGCCGGAATCGGGTTGTCTTTTATGCAGCCGGTTCATCAATCCGGCCAAGCTACAGGAAGAATTGTCGTCCGAGGAAGAGCGGCGCGTGCAACGATACGTGAACGATGAGGACGTCGTCGCGCCAAGTGTGATTACTCTCAATGCCCTTGCTAGTGCTCAAGCGGCTAACGACTTCCTCTTTTACATGACCGGGCTTACTAAGGAGAACGCTTCGCTCAGCTACATGTATTTTCGACCCCTGCACCGCGAAGTCTCGTGGGATCAACCGCCTGCTCGCAACGACTGTCTTGATTGTGGTCGCTCTGAGCGCAGTCGCTTCGCAAGGGGTGGTGGAAAGAGTCTGCCTGTGAAATTACCGCGGCCTCGGTTTCATTCGTGATAAGCCTCCTGAGGTCCTGAGTTCAGTCGCGACACCTCTTCTCCATCTACGCCTAACACCCCGTGCAACACCGCCCCCACCAACCGCCCCCGCGTCTCCTCACCCGCAGCAAGGCCCGCCTCCAGCCGGTCACACACCGCCATCAGTTCATCGACCTTAGCGACAATACGGCGCTGTTCGGCAAGTGGTGGGAGGGGAAATAAATACGACGCAAGCCCTTTGCCGGTGAAATGTTTGATACCAGTGCCAGTGAAATACTCGGCCAAACGCCCGTCATCGGCGCTCGCCCGAAGAGCCTTCACGAAAAATTCACTATCTACGAAGTCCAAAAAACGGACGCGATGAATTGCTTTCTGAAAGTAGATGTCGGTCTCGCGGGCATCCCACACCGCCGCCCGGCCCGGCTCGCCCCCCTCGCATATCATTACATCGCCGAATCGGAGTGCGAACTCTGGAAGCTCCGAATCCTCAAACCGCATTTCCAGCAAGTCTGATAGATCGAAGTCGAACCATCTCACATTGATATTGCGGAGGTATTTGCGGGGTGTTCCTTTGTTCTTGGCCTTATCGAGCATCTTCCCGAGTCGAGCGTGAGCTACCGCGCTCACGTTTACCCACGCCCAAGATTCGGGGAGGTCGAATGGTCCTGCACTTGGAACTGCAATCTTTCGGTGTTTCAACAATTCTCCCGCTGGCTCGTCCTCCGGGTTCTGCTCCACCAGCTTCCCCCGTACCGCCAAGTTGAGAATGGTCTGGCGGAGAGCCTGAATCTGGTCTGGGCGGGTGGTAAGAGAGGTGAGGTCGTTGAAGGCAAAAGCCGCGTGGTTCTGAAAGACCGCCGGGTCGGGGTCAGGCGTGCTGAGGCGGGCAAGGCTTGCCGTTACCAGCCGGTCGCGCGTGGCTTCCTGCTCCTTCCACGCTGTTTCTAGCCGGTCACAGAGGGCCATCAATTCATCGACTTTGGCGACGATACGGTGTTGTTCGGCAAGGGGTGGAAGGGGAAAGGGAGCGACTACGGCATCGTCCGTCCTCAATCGCGGCATCTTCGTTCCCTGACCAAGTTGCGTCACGTAATGCACAAAGTCAGGCCGTCGCAAAGCCAGTGCGCAGTACTTGGAACAGAGAGGGATATAAGGACGGAGAGCCACGATTTCGGTCGTCGAATATCCGGGCTTATCCGCAACAAGGACCTTGTTGAGATACGGTCGCAGCTTTCCGTAGAGAATGTCGTCAACTCGAAACTCTGACTTGGTGCTCTTTGATTCTCGTTCAGTAGCAGTAATCCGAGCAAGCAATCTCCCCGTGTCTCTCTCAATGTCTTCAAGTTCCAGCAGCCACAATTCCGAGTTTAGGGCTATAGGTTCTCGTTTGATGCCAGCATCGTATAAAAAGAGGTTGCCGAGCGCAGCCCACTGCCATGAATCTGGCAAATCAAAGGGTAGGTCCGCGACCTTGACCCACTCAGCTTTGCTTTTCTTGACCTCCCCCGCCTCCACCATCCGCCTTTTTTCCGCCGCAATCCGTTTCAACAACTCCGACGCCGGCTCGTCGTTCGGGTCCTGCTCTACCAGCTTCCCGCGTACCGCCAAGTCAAGAATAAACCTGCGTAAACGCGGAACAGCGTCCGGCGCGTCGGTGAGGCGGTCGAAGTGGGTGAGCAGGTGTTCGGTGTTCATTGGAGAGGCGACGAGGAGGTCAGGCAGCCTTTGTTTCCGGGGGCTTGGTCGTCACGCTCAGTTTCAGCCCAAGACTCTTCAACACGGCCTCAAGCGTAGAAAAGCGAGGGTTGCCCTTGCGGGACAATGTGCGGTACAAGCTCTCCCGACTCAAGTGCGTATCCTGAGCGAGTTGTTTCATGCCATGTGCCTTGGCGACATCACGCAGGGCTAACAGAAAGACCTCTGACCCCTGTGCGTATTCGTCATCCAGGGCCGCGTTCAGATACGCTACAGCCTCTTCGGGGTCTTGGAGGTCCTGATAGAGGAGGTCTTCGTATGGAATAGTGCGCCTTGCCATATTCTCATCTCCCAATATAGTCAGCCCAATACTCTTGGGCCTTTCTGATATCCACCGCTTGGGTCCGTTTCGTTCCCCCGCACAAAAGGAGGATGAAACGTGCGCCGTCTTGTCCGATATACACCCGATAGCCTGGACCGATATCTACGCGGAGTTCCAACACCCCATGCCCGACGGATTTGTAATCTCCGAGGTTGCCGAGGCGGAGTCGCGCTAGCCTGACACGGATGTGATTACGCGCTTTCCGATCTTTCAGCGTACGCAGCCATTCCGCGAATGGCGTGCTCCCGTCGTTCGCGACATACGCGACAACCTGTCGATATCGACTCTCAGGCATAGCCTCCAGTAGCGTATAGGCTACTTTTTGGCAATGCTTTGGGAGTGTAACCGACCCTTAGCCTCAATCTATAGCTATATCGTTCTGCTCTCGTCATGCCGGACGTGATCCGGCATCCAGTCCTTCGACTTCGCTTTGCTACGCTCAGGACGAACGGGGGGTCGCTACATAGCATTGTTATTTGCTCTAGGGAGAGCTATCCCCTACGCACCTAACGCAGCAGCGCTTCCGCCAATATCGCCTTCAACTGGTCCCGCAAGTCCGAGACCTCAGCCTCGATTGCGCTGAGCTTGGCCAGCAGCTCTTGCGGGTCGCCCAAGTCGTCTGCCTGGGGGTGGGGGTTCTTGATGTCCAGATTGTAGCCGCACGCCTTGACCTCTTCGGCGGTCACCTTCCAGGCGCGTTCCGTTTCTGTGCGGCCCGTGCGGTCCGTTCCGCCCCACCAGTCCATGCAGTCTTGTAGATGTTCCAGCCGAATCGGCCTGGTCATGGAATAGGCTTTTTGGCCCTCGGGTACGCAGTGTTCGTAGAACCAGATATCCATGGTTGGCGCGCCCTTCTCGAAGAACAGCAGATTGGTGCCGATGGAGGCGTATGGCCGGAACACGGAATTGGGCAGGCGCACGATGGTGTGCAGGTTGCATTCTTCCATCAGGTGTTCCTTGAGTCGGGTCTTGACGCCCTCACCAAACAGCGAGCCGTCGGGCAGGACCACGGCGGCGCGTCCGCCCGGCTTCAGCAGGCGGATAATAAGGGCCAGGAACAGGTCTGCCGTTTCCTTGGTCCGAAACTCTTTCGGGAAGTTGGCTTCAATGCCGTCTTCCTCCCTGCCACCAAAGGGCGGGTTGGTCAGGACAATATCCACCCGGTGCTTTTGCTCCCAGCTAATATAGGGTCGCGCCAGGGTGTTGTCGTGGCGCACAAAGCTCGGGTCTTCAACGCTATGCAGCAGCATATTGGTCACGCACAGCATGTGAGGGAGCTGTTTCTTCTCCACGGCCCGCAGTCCGGCCTGTATGGTCGGTTCATCCTCGGGTCGCTTAACATAGCGCTCGCGCATGTGGCGCAGCGCACAGGTCAGAAATCCTCCGGTGCCGCAGGCCGGGTCGAAAACGGTCTCGTCCGGCTTCGGGTCGGTCCGATCAACCATAAAGGCGGTTACGGCGCGGGGCGTATAATACTCGCCGGCATTGCCCGCGGATTGCAGGTCGTTGAGAATCTGCTCGTAGATGTCGCCGAAATGCTGACGCTCGGTCAGGTCATTGAAGTCAATATCGTTGATCTTGTTGACTACCTGACGCACCAACTGGCCGGACTTCATGTAGTTGTAGGCATCCTCAAAAACATCGCGCACAACGCGGCCACGGGCTCCTGCCTGGTCAATTTCCAGGTTCTTCAGCGACGGGAACAAGTCGGCGTTGAGAAAGTTCAACAGTTCCTCACCGGTCATGCCCTCGGGGTCGGCCGCCCAGGTCCGCCATCGGAACCGCTCGGGTATCGGAAACGTGTAGTCGTCTCCCATCACCTCCACTTCCCGGTCCTTATCGTCAATAATCTTGAGAAAAAACATCCAGCACAACTGACTGATGCGCTGGGCGTCGCCGTCTACGCCCGTGTCCTTGCGCATGATGTCCTGAATGGATTTAACCAGAGTGCGGACGGACATGGTCTACGCGGTCTCCTGATACAATGCGGCTTGCAGGTCGTGGACGGCCTGGACGAATCCTCCCTTGCCGCCAAAGGCCCTGACCAACTGCACCGGGGTGCCCAGGTCGCTCAAGGGCGGGATGCGCAGCACGTTGGTATCGTCCAGATTCAGCACACCCTCGTCGGCGTATTTGGCCAGCAGCGCATCGAGCACGGCGCGGGCTTGGTCTCCGTACTTGGCGAACACATCGCGCTTCTTGACGTTTTCGGCGCGCTCGCGCCGGGTCAGCGGCTTGGCGTCAAAGGCCACATGACAAATCAGGTCAAAAGGGTCGAGATCCTTGCCCAGTTCCTCGACAATCGTGTCGAGCGCCAGCCCCTCGGCCTCCAACTCCTCAAGAATGGCCTGCTTGCGTTCGGCCGCCTTCCAGCGGCGGAGAAAATCATCCAGGCTGGCAAAGCGCCGTTTCAGCGCCTTTCGGGTAAAGTCACGCAAGGACTCGGTGACCAGCTTGCCGTATTGGTCCAGATACTCAACCCGCTCGGCAACGATGCTGACGCTCACATTGTCCACATACACCTTGCGCGGTTTCTCCGGTGGAGGCCCTGGAGGAGGATCACCAATGATTGTTTCCTCTTCTTCATCGGGCGGCGCGATGGGGTCGTCCTCGCCGGGCTCGTATATCTGCACGGGCTCGCCGTCAAAGTCCGGGTCGGCAAAATGGCTGGTCGCGCCCCGGAAATCCATCAGGCTAAAGTAGAACTTGCGCGTGTCTTCGTGCACGCGGGTGCCGCGGCCGACAATCTGCTTGAACTCGGTCATGGAGCCCACCTCGCGGTCAAGCGCGATGAGCCGACAGGTCTGGACATCCACCCCGGTCGAGAGCAGGCGCGAGGTCGTGACCAAAACCGGGTATGTGGATTCCGGGTCAATGAAGTTGTCCAGTTGGGCCTGCCCCTCATTATCGCCACCAGTGATACGTATGACGTAACGGTGATTCTCGGCCACCAGGTCGGCGTTCTCGTTGATGAGGGCCTGGCGCATCCGGGCCGCGTGCTCCCGGTCAACGCAGAAGACCATCGTTTTCTGGAAGCGATCGCCGCTTTCCTTCAGAAATTGGGTGATCTTGCGGGCCACCAGCTTGGTCCGTTCGTCCAATACCAGATTGCGGTCAAAATCTTTAGTGTTGTAGAGGCGATCCTCGACCTCGTGCCCGTCCCGGTCCAACTGGCCGGGTTCGGGTCGGTAGCCCTCCACATCGCGGTCGATATGCACCTTAATGACTTTATAGGGGGCCAGAAATCCGTCGTGGATACCCTGTTTGAGCGAGTAGGTATAGACCGGCTCGCCGAAGTATTCGATGTTGGACACGTAGGCCGTTTCCTTGGGTGTGGCCGTCAGACCGATATGGGTGGCGGACGAGAAATAGTCCAGGATTTCCCGCCAGGCCGAATCCTCGGCCGCGCTGCCGCGGTGGCATTCGTCGATCACAATCAGGTCGAAGAAACCGGGCGAAAGCTCACGAAAGACTTTCTGACGGTCCTCCGGCCCGGTCAGGGCTTGATACAGACCCAGATAGATTTCATACGAGGTGTCAATCCGCCGCTTGCGGTCAATCGCGGCGCTCAGGTCCTCGGAGGAGCCGTCCGCGCGTTCGATGGTCCCGGCCCTGGGTGACAGCTTGGCCATGGCCGGACCGAAAGGCCGGAAGTCGTTGACCATGGTCTGGTCAACCAGGACGTTGCGGTCGGCCAGAAACAGGATGCGCTTCTTGCGGCCGGCCTTCCACAGCCGCCAGATAATCTGAAAGGCGGTGTAGGTCTTACCCGTTCCGGTGGCCATGACCAGCAGGAGACGTTCGCGGCCCTTGGCAATAGCCTCGATGGCGGCGTTGATGGCGTTGAGCTGATAGTAGCGCGGGGTCTTCCCGCTGCCATCGCTGAAATAATCCTGCGTGACAACATTCTCAGTCTCGGGTTTTAGATCCTTCCAGGCACGATAGCGCGCCCACAGCTCGGACGGCGCGGGAAAGGTGTTCAGGCTGAGGTTGGTTTCCCGTTCAGGACTCAGACCGGTCCGGTCGTGGAACACAAAGCCCTCGCCATTGGAGGAAAACACAAAGGGGGTATGCAACGCCTCGGCATAGCCTAGGGACTGCTGCATGCCGTCGCCCACCGCGTGGGTGTTGTCCTTGGCTTCAATCACCGCAATGGGGAGATTGGGCTTGTGGTACAGGACGTAATCGGCCCGCCTTCCCTCACCCCGGCTGACCAGCTTGCCGCGTACGATGATACGGCCCTTGGTGAAGCTGACCTCGCGGCGAATCTGCGTCGCCTCGTCCCAGCCGGCTTGGTATAGGGCTGGATTGATATACTTGGTGCAAACATCGCTTTCGCTGAGACGTGTCTTTTGCATGGCGAGCTTCTTTCATTCATCACATCTCACCCCCGTTCGCTAGCGCGCCGCCTCCCCATTCCCTTGCCCCTTGAGGCGTGTCCGCACAACGGGCGTGTTCGATTGACATGTGATTCACATGTAAGTAGGTTTTTCACATGTCAAAAATGATTCAGTTGCGAAACGTTCCCGATGCACTGCATAGGGTCCTCAAGTCCAGGGCTGCGTTGGCGGGGAAGTCGCTGTCTGACTATCTCATTGCGGAGATGCAGCGCCACGCCGAGTATCCGACCGTAGACGAGATCCGCCAGCGGCTCCACGCCCGCACCCCGGTGCGCTCCACCCTTCCACCGGCCCACATAGTCCGAGAAGAACGGGACGGCCGGTGATCGTTGTTGACGCTTCGGCAATCCTGGAATTGCTCTTGGATACACCTGCCGCGCCCGGCCATCGGGCGAGCGTCAAGCTTGTTCAGACCAACCGGGCATAAGTCTGGCAGGGCGGATGAGCCGGGGGAGGAATACGACACTACTGGCTATCAATCAGACAGTCGTTGTCGATAGGCGGTCAGGTCTTCGGCGGTTACGCCGTCCGATGACAGCGGCAACAGTTGCTTAGGCCAAGGGAATAAACAGCGACTTTCTGGGCTTGCCGTTGACCGCCCGGCTGATATGTCCCTGGCCGGTGGTATCTTCGGCCAGCAGAATCTCACCCGTGCCCAGGATGCGTTTCGTACCGTCGCTAGTCTCGATCTCGACCTCACCCTCAAGCATGACCACATACTGACGACGCGGTGCGTTGTGAAAATCGAGATCATAGTCGCCGCCCGTTTCTCGAAAGATGACGCCGGTTGCCGGAATAAGCTCGGAGAGCCGTCCCACTCCACCCCCGTCTTTGAGCGGAATCTCGACATCCTCAAAGTGCGACTGATTATCCGGACCCGTATAGATGCGGGTGACTTTCATGCTGAGCCTCCTTTCCACAGGTTCTGAACTGTATGACACAGCCCCGTTGAGTGTCAAATGATACCGGTTGCGTCTAACTGGACAGCCCTATCGCCCATGACTTATAGTGATGCGGCTAAAGAGAGGAGAACACGATGCGTGCCGTAGTGATGCTGAACCATGAACTGACAGTGGAAGATATTCCTGTTCCAGAGCCCGGACCGGGCGAAGTCCTGGTCAAAACCCTGGCCTGTGGGATTTGCGGCTCGGACCTGCATGCGCTGAAGCATACGGAAAAGCTGGTTGAGGTTTCGGAGCGCTCCAACGGCGTGTTTAATATGGACCTCAGCCGGGGCATCGTCATGGGCCACGAGTTCTGTTTCGAGGTGGTTGACCACGGGCCGAACACGGATCGCAGCCTTAAAGCTGGCACCCGCGCGGTTTCCATGCCGGTCCTCATTCGACCGACCGGTGTCGAGACGGTTGGCTACTCAAATGACAATCCAGGCGGCTATGGGGAGTATATGCGCCTGAGTGAAAAGCTGTTGCTTGCAGTCCCGAACGGCCTGCCGACGCACAAAGCCGCCCTGACCGAACCCATGGCGGTCGGCCTGCACGCGGTTGAAATGGCGCGGATGACACAAGACGACGTGCCGCTGGTCATCGGTTGCGGGCCGGTCGGTCTGGCCGTTATTGCGTCGCTACGGATGAAAGGCGTGCAGCCCATTATAGCCGCGGATTTCTCCCCCCGCCGCCGTCAGCTCGCACAGGCCGTGGGCGCGGATATCGTCATCGACCCCGCCGAGCAGTCGCCGTATACCAGTTGGCAGGAGGCTGCGGTCTGGGCCGACCCGAGTACGGCTCCGCCTCAGCCGCCTTGGGCTTCGGGTCCGCCGTTGCGACCGGCCGTCATATTCGAGTGCGTCGGTGTCCCTGGGGTCATTGACCAGATCATGGCCGCGGCCCCCCAGGGCACCCGGATTGTGGTGGTGGGCGTGTGTATGGAAAAGGACAGCTTTGAACCCATGTTCGGGATCAACAAAGAGCTGAATCTGCAATTCGTCCTCGGCTATAGCGGGGAAGAATACGCCTCCACCCTGCGACACATTGCTGAAGGCCAGATTATTACCGACCCCTTAATTACGGGGACCGTGGGGATAGAGGGAGTCCCCCAGGCATTCAAAGACCTGCACTCGCCTGAGCAGCACGCAAAAATTATTGTGGAACCCTGGCACTGAGGAGGACAGTATGGCTGATATACAGGATTGGACCCTTCAGGGCGACTGGTTCGATGTGTGCAGTTGCGATATCGCCTGTCCGTGTGAATTTGCCCAGCCCCCTACAAACAATCACTGCGAGGGCGTCTTGGCCTACCATGTCCGAGAAGGGCTGTACGGCTCAACCCGTCTCGATGGGCTGAATGTCCTTGCCGTGGCCAGCTTTAGCGGTAATGTCTGGGCCGGTGAGGCCAAAATCTCACTGGGGCTGTTTATTGACGAACAGGCAGATACGCAACAGCGTGAGGCACTTCAACTCATCTTTTCCGGGCAGGCCGGCGGATTCATGGCCGGGTTTGCGCGCTCGATTGGTGAGGTGCGCGGGATTGAGTTTGTGCCAATCACCTTTGATATTGCCGACGACTTGGCCTTTTGGAAAGCGGAGATTCCCGATCGCGTCACGGCCTCTGCCGAGGCGCTGACCGGACCGACCACCCCGAAAGGGAAACGGGTGCAGTTGCTGAATCCGCCCGGTTCCGAAGTGGGGCCCGGCCAGGTCGCGACCTGGGGCAAAACGGTTGACAATCGGGTCAACGCCTACGGTCTTGAGTGGGATTGGGCCGGGAAATCGAGCAAACACATCCCTTTTGACTGGAGTGGACCCGCATAGCCCGGCCCCTGGCGCTGCTCAGGAACTGCAAAAAATAAGACTAAAACCGAAATGGCGGGAGAAGACTCATGCAAGGGGCTCATGAGCTTCCCCCGCCACTGGAAGGAGGAAGAAAGAAGGAAAGCTATTGGTCAGACGGGGCAACACCCGTCAGTATTCAACCTGTCCGCCAATTATTCGGATAAATATTCAACTTTCTCCAGAAAAGCCTTGGCCCCCCCGGACGTCCCTCTGGTATTCATCTGAAAGCCGAATCGGCTAATCGGGGGCACAACCGTCTGACCAAACTGCGTACGGAAGGCCTGGTCCAAATCAAATTCCGTCACCACCCGCTCGCCCACCGGTACCCCGCAGGGAGTACAGAAATAGCGTCCGCCGGTTTTATAGTAATTCCCCGTATACGCCTGATTTGCCTGCTCTTTTTCCCCTAAGAAGAGGCCGATAAAATACGGGGCATTGGGGACGAAGAGCGATCCGCTCTTTATCTTTTTTGTCCCAAACGTGGTCATCACCGCAATAGGAACCGCAGTAATCCCCTGGCTCCAATCCGCCCCGTGCGGATAGCGTTCGACTCCCCAATGAATACGAATCCGCTTGACCGGGGACACATGCAGGGGCAACTCGAACAGGCCGGCCTTTCGTCGGGCAGTATGTAAGACGAGTCGATTATTTTTGAAGTGCGGCTGTAAATCGTCTGCGTCCAGACGAAAGGTAAATCCCTGCTGCTTCAACCATTCCTCCGCCGGACCATCCGGATGGCCAGAGAAATCAATTGTATGCAGCGGGGCCGCCGTTGCCCCAGGAGTGCCCAACCACAGCAGACACACGCTCAGAATGCTGAAAAGAAGAAACGTGTCCTCCAACAGCATGTAGATGCCGGACGCGTTTATTCTTCGAGTCCACACCACACCGTAACGACGAAGGCTCCGTGTCTGCATAATTCCCCATGCGCGGTCGAGCCGTCTATTTTGCTGACGAGCGGAGCCGAGTGCAAGGTCGCCCTCCAGACCGGTCTTCCGCCTCTCTTTTCGAGCTTGACGCTGTTCGCATTCCGGCCGAAAATGGCTCGCGGCGTATCACAAAAACCCCCATCCCACGTGTCAATAGAGAGGAGAACACATATGGCTCAAATCGGGCTCGCTTTGGCCGGTGGCATGTCGCCCACCGATGTTGTTGACTGTGTCAAATATGCAGAAGAACAGGGCTATACCTCAGCCTGGTTTGCGGAAGGGCATGGCGGAGACCAGTTCTCTATTCTGACCGCCTGTGCTCTCGCAACTCAGCGCATCCAGCTCGGCACGAGTATCAGCAGTATTTTCGTCCGCAGCGCACCGACCATTGCCATGGCGGCCGCGTGTGTCGATCATTATTCTCAGCAGCGCTTTATTTTGGGGCTCGGCTCCAGCCATAAGGTTCAGGTCGAGCCGGAACACGGCATCCCGTATGGTCAGCCGGTCCAGCGCATGCGGGAAACGGTCGAGATTATCCGCACGCTGCTACGCGAGGGAGCGGTGTCCTATCAGGGTGAGGTGGTGACCATTGAGCAGTTTGATCTCTGGTTTCAGCCCGCCCGCCCGGAGCTGCCGATCTATATTTCAGCCGTTTTTCCGCAGATGCTCCAAGCCTGTGGTGAACTCGCCCAGGGGACCATTCTGGTATGGAGTGCCCCGGAGGCGGGTAAGCTGGCCGCTGAAAATATCGCGATTGGTGCGCGCCGAGCCGGACGCCAAGCCGAAGAAGTTGACATTGTCTCGCTCCTGCCGATGAGTGTAGCCCAGGATCATCAAGAAGCTCTGGCGCGCCTTCGGCCCCTGGTCGCTTTCTACGCCGGATTCTTTCCGCGCTATAATCGCGTCATGGCCGAGCAGGGATTTCCCGAGGAAGCACAAGCCATTCGAGCGGCATGGCAGCAGGGGGACCGGCAAAAGGCGGTCCAGCTTGTTCCTGACCCCTTGATTGAAACGGTCAGTGTCGTGGGGACACCGGCCAAATGCCGGGAGCGGGTCGAAGCCTATCGCGACTCCGGCATCGTGCATCCGGTTATTTTTCCAGTGAGCGACGGCCCAAGCGGGAAACAGCACGTTCTGGATGCCGTCCGGGCTTGTGCGCCCTAAGCTGTGGCGAACACGTATGACTCATCCCTTGTCAATCAGAAACAGAAATTCACGGTTCGGGCGTTCTGCATCGCGTAGCCATTCGTTCGTCCACTTCATTCCCGCCATAACATTGCGCTTGTAGTCCACCTCGACAATATCAACGACTTCGCCCTTGACAGATAAAATGTGGTGTAATTCGTCTGCCGTTGCCCGGCCGCCCGAACTGTAAGAGAGGATAACCCACCGCGCCGCCGTTGATTGTATTAGTCGTTCAATTGCCTCAACTGCAATGAATCGGCCCGTGCTGGGGTTCCTTTTGAATTCCTCAAACACCGACCCCGAAAGAGTATCAGACGTGTCTCTTCTTCTCTTTGCCTTACCGAATAATTCCGGGAAGTCATTGAGACAGATAGTCGTCCAGAGATGATAATAGGACGCATACCGAACACGCGACGGAGGCATCTTTTCGTTATTTGACCCATAGGGAGGATCGAAATAGGCAAGATCAACATCGTAATTGGCGATGTCAAATATATTGCCCCGGTGAACATCGTGCTCGCACTCGTAAGAAACCAAATCCGGCACTTCAAGATAT
The DNA here is from genome assembly GCA_022824615.1 of Candidatus Binatia bacterium. Taxonomy (GTDB): domain Bacteria; phylum Desulfobacterota; class Binatia; order Bin18; family Bin18; genus Bin18. Next base: position 15,816 of record JAJDZM010000307.1, read on the forward strand.
AAATCGTTGAACGATCTTGGAGACCACTTTTGGAGATAGGAGACAAAATGACCAAGCGTACTATCCACACGGTCTAACCCTAGAATGAGGCTCGTCAGCGCCACTGCCCTCTCAATTGGGGACAAAGAAAGACGGTCAATTTCTTGACGAATCCCGTCCAATTTTCGCGTATTATGAATCTGCCACGGTCTTTTTAGGCCGTCACTCTGAACAGAACTGCCGGTATTTGGCTTGCCGCCATAGTGCTCGGTAAACCAGCCGTCTCTTGGCTGAACCTTGTTCAGGCTGCGAATCAGTGTCGAATAGCTTTCTTTTGGCCGGTCGCTGAGTAAATAGCATTGACCGAAAATCTCTGACCATACCGCAATATCATTACTGACAACTCGATACCCTGACTGGGCGAATGCCTGGGATACCCGCGTTGATCCTGAGAAGCCATCAAGGACACTCTTCGCATCAGTTCGACGTGCCAAATCGAGAATGTATGGGAGTAACTTCAGCTTTGAACCGGCATATTTTATGCCCTCCGTGGTTGGTCTATCGACTACGATGTCACTGAACAGCGATAAATTGTTCATCGAACAAGACCCGCACGTTCTTTCAATAAGAGGATATCTTCTTTGATCTTCCTGAGCGCAGTTGCATGACCATTTATAGACGAGACAAGCGCATGTGAGAAAAGTTGCACCAAAACGTTATTGTGCGAATAGTTAATCCAGCCGTTAGTAACGCTGTCAAAAAATTTAAGACCGTTTTTAGTGTGCGTCCAAAGACCGCGCTGAAGCGCGTTTGCAGCAGCATCGCCATAACGCACCTCACAGATATAATCGGAATAACAACTCTAATCATTAAGAGGTCGGCGTGATGGACAAGCAGACGCTGAAGGGGTTCGATGAGATGTATCTGACGCCGGTCGAACAACTGACGTCAGATCAGAGCCAGCGACAGGAACGTCCTTAGCCGAGGAACCCAGCCCCCCCCGCTTCTGGATGCCGGATCAAGTCCGGCATGACGAGAGCGGAACGGCAGGGCTACCGTGTCAGCGCTGGGAAAAGCGGCTCGGTGCTGATGATGCCCTCGTCGGAGAGCCGCTGCATCTCCTCTTTCGATAAGCCGAGCAGGCTACCGAATATCCGCTCATTGTGTTTGCCAAAGCTTGGGGCGGGCCGCCGGACGACCGAGGGCGTATCGGAAAATCGGGGGACAAAGCCCGGATAGAAGTGCGGCCCGGTTTCCTCTTTCTCAATTGTTAACAGAAACTCACGCGCAGCAAGGTGCGGGTCACTCAGCACCCCGGCACCGGACAGCACGACTCCAGCGGCGACGCCTGCCTCTTGCAGGCGTTCCATCAGTGCCGTTGCTTCCTGCTCCTGTGTCCAGACGCTGATGTATTGGTCGAGTTCATCCTCGGCCGCCTTTCTCCCCTGCGCCGTATCGAACTGACCGTTTTGCGTCCACTCCGGATTCCCCAGCACGTGACAGAAACTGCGCCAGTCCTCGTCCGACGTGACGGCAAGCGTGAGCCACTCGTCTTCGCCCTGACAGGGATAACACCCGTGAGGTGCCATAGTGGGGTGCCGATTGCCCAGGCGCTCCTGAGAGCGGCCATTGATGGTGTATTCAAGCAGGGCGGCGGCGTTGAAGGGTAAGAGTCCCTCAACGTGGGACAGGTCAATCGAGACCCCGGCGGCGCGCCGTTCCTGTTCAAATGTCCCAACCAGTGCAGCGAAGCAGGCGTTGAGCGCCGACACCGGGTCGCCGATGGCGTTGCTGAGCATCTGGGGTGGACCGTCTTCATAGCCGCTGACCCCGGTTATCCCGGCCATGGCTTCGGTGGTTGTCCCAAAACCGAGATATTCGCTCTCCGGGCCGCTGTTGCCAAAGGCGGGCAGGGTGACCATTACGAGTTGCGGGTTGACCGCTTTCAGGGTGTCAAACTCAATGCCGAATTTGCGCAAACTGCGCGGCGGATAGTTGGCCACCAAGACATCGCTGATCCGGACCAGGTCGCGAAACAGCTCTCGCCCCCGCGGGTGGGTAAGTTCGAGCGCGATGCCGTACTTATTCCGATTGACCGTATTAAACATTGGCGACTGCTCATAGGGCCGGCCCCCATCTTCCGTGACCTCGGGGGCGGCTCCGCGCCACCAGTCCATATGCGATGGAGATTCGACCTTGATGACTTCTGCGCCAAAGTCAGCCAGCAGGCAGGTCGCCAACGGGCCGGCCCAGCCATTGGTTAAATCCACGACGCGTAGCGGCTGTGTCATACGCTTGCTCCTGTGTCCTGCTCTTCTTCAGTGAATGGCGCCGGCGGCCCGAAGGTGCTGTAAATCGGCGTTGCTATAACCCAGCTTCTCGCCCAGCACGCTCGTCGTGTGCTCCCCGACACGGGGGGCGCGACGGAGGCGGAGGATGGGCTGCTCGCTTTCGCGGGACGGCGGGCCAGGGATGGTGACGGTTCCTCCTCCGGGACCCTCGACCTCGATAAACGCCTGACGCTCTTTGAGTTGGACCCACTCGACAACTTCTTGGGCAGAAGGAATAGGCGACAACGGAATCCCGCGGGCTTGCGCGGCATGGTAGATGTCCCACTTCTTGCGGTCGCGCATCCACGGAATAAGCGCGCCGTGCAGTTCCTCGGCGCAGAGTGCCAGGGTTGTGATGTTCTGAAAGCGTGGATCACCTGCCAGGTCGGGCCGTTCGATCAGTTCGAGCAGCGCAACGATTTGATGCGGCAGGCCGGCATGCACGCCAACATAGCCGTCCGCGCACGGCAGCGTGACCAGGTTCGGAAACGCCGCGTGAAACTGCTTGCCCGAACGCTGACGAACAAAGCCCGAATAGGAAAACGCCACAAAGTCGTACAGGGACGTGGCAATCAGAGCCTCCTGAATGGAGACCTCAACGTGCTGCGCGGCGTGGGTCGCGTTCCGGTTCCGCACGGCCTGCAGGGTGCCAATGGCGGCGTATAACCCGGCCAGGTATTGGCCGAACGCGCCCCCAGGCTGGACCGGAGGGCGGTCCAGTTCGCCCATGGGATAGGTCCAACTGCCCAGGGCAAAGGCGACGCTGTCGGTCGTACGATAGTCGCGGTAGGGGCCGGATGCGCCGAAGTTCGAGATGGCCACACTCACGACCCGTGGGTTGACAGCCCGCAGCGCCTCCTGCCCCAAACCCAGACGCTCAAGAGTTCCCGGACGGAAATTCTCAACCACCACATCGGCGCGTTCAATCAAGCCTAAGACCACCTCGCGACCGGATTGACTCGTGAGGTCAACCGCCACCGACTGTTTGCTGGTATTCAAGAAACAAAAGAGGCCGCTCTTTTCCTGTTCAGGTTGGTCGTCAAAAAATGGCGGCAGGGTCCGCCCCCCTTCGCCACCCGCCGGTGGTTCAATCTTGATGACCTCAGCCCCATAGTCGCCGAGCAATTTTGTACAATAGGGCCCCGCAATATAATGGGTAAGGTCAATAACGCGAATGCCGCTCAAGGCCCGTTCCAGGGACATGCCGAACCTCCTGTCTTCCAACACTTCAGGAAGATGTGAGTATTGGCTATCTGCAATGCGGCTGTCAAGATTGACCTTCAGGTGGGACAACCTCCTCCTGTCGTTCTGCCGGGGACATCCCAAGCGCGGGCCGAGCGGATTGACGAAGGGGGAGTTCTCTCTATACATTGCCGGGATGAACGTACACCTGTACGATGAGTCACGAGGTTAAAGCGCGCAGAGAGGACTCGCATGATTATTGACTCAGAAACCTTCGGCGAAATAGAAAGCGCCGTCACCCAGGCGACCCAGGGGATAGGTTCCGCCACTCAGCTTGTCAAAGGACTCGGTCCCCAAACCGAAGAAGCTCGTACCTATATTGGCCGCCTGCTCAATCAGATCCTCGAAGTCCAGGTCTATGTTCAGCGCGCGGGCGCCGTCCTTGATGCGGTCAAAGAAGCCAATCAAGAAGAGTCGTCCCGCCAGTAAGAGGAGCACACGAGTCGCCTCACTCTCGGGCGCGTCCTTCTTCCTGCCTCAGACAAGGGTATCTCACCCCCTGAGGATTGTCTGAGGCATTGAGACTGAGATTCAGCACCCGCTATGAACAGTAGCATTTTGCACATTCGTGATCGGCTCTCGAAGCATGACCCCGCTCTGGTCGATATTGACGCGCCGATGCGGGCAGCGGTTGCGCTGCTGCTGCAACCCCGCCCTGACGATGTGTACGTGTTCTTCATCCACCGTGCCCACCATCCCCACGATCCCTGGTCCGGACATATGGCCTTTCCCGGGGGGCGTCAGGAGCCGGAAGACCCCGATCTGTTCGTCACCATCCAGCGCGAGACCTATGAAGAGGTGGGGATTGATCTTGCCGAGTATGGCGAATACCTCGGCCGTCTGGCCGAAGTGCAAGCCTCGGCGCGCGGAAAACAGATTGGCATGGTAGTGTCCCCGTTTGTCTATCTCGTCTCTCGGGACGCCAGTCTGGTACTCGATCCGGTTGAAGTCCAGGACGTCATTTGGGTCCCGCTGTCATTCATGCAACAGGACGGCGTAGAACAGATCGTTCAGCGCACGCTCCAGACCGGGTCGACCATTCAGGTGCCCGCGCTCCTCTACGGCGGGAAAACGATCTGGGGTCTGACCTATCGGATGCTACAGGGATTTCTGGAGCTTATTACCGAGCCGTAGGAAGTAGCGGGCTTTCCTATGGCCCGTTCTTCTCCAGCATCGCCTTTACTACTTTGGCTGGGGACATGGGCAGCTCGGTCATCCGCACCCCGGTTGCCCGGTAAATGGCATTGGCAATCGCGGCGGGTGGCGGGACGATCGGCACCTCGCCAACGCCACGAATGCCGATGGGATGGCCGGGATTGGCCACTTCGACCAGGATGGTTTCGATCATGGGCAGGTCGAGACAGGTGGGCATGCGATAATCCAGAAAGCCGGTATTCCGCATGGTCCCATCCTCAGCGTAAAAATACTCTTCGTTGAGCGCCCAGCCGACCCCTTGGGCCACGCCGCCCTGAATCTGCCCCTCGACATAGCTGGGATGGACGGCTTTGCCGACATCCTGGGCGGCCGTGTAGCGGAGAATATCGACTTTCCCGGTCTCGGGATCGACTTCCACATCAACCACGTGCGCGGCAAAGGCGGGCCCTACCCCGCGTGGCCGGACAGACGCGCGACCCATAACCGGACCACCGGCACGGGGAAACTTGGGAGCGATTTCCTTCAAGCTCAGGGATTCGTGGCCATTAGTCAGACAGGAGAGCACCCCGTCCTGGTAGGTGACGTCTTCCGGCTTGACCTTCCAGACCATGGCGGCCCGCTGCTTCAGTTGTCCGACAGCGTCTTGGGCCGCTTCATACACGGCCAGACCAGTGGCGAAGGTCACCCGACTGCCGCCGGTCGTATCGGTATGGCCAATGGATTCCGTGTCTGCGACAACCGGGTGCATGTCTTCCGCCCTGAGTCCCAGGACCTCGGCCGCAATCATGGCGCACGAGGCCCGGCTGCCGCCGATATCGGGTGAGCCGGTCACCACATTGGCGCTGCCATCGGTGTTAATGCTCACCGTGGCGCTCGACTGAAACGCGGCATTAAACCAAAAGCCAGTGGCAACTCCCCGCCCGCGGAGTTTTCCGTTTTCACTCCGGGGCGGTGGCGACTGATAGTGCTCGCTGTTGTGAATGGCCTCAACCGTTTCGAGATAACCGATCCGTTTGAATTGAGGCCCGGCGGGTTGGGCCGTTCCTTCTTTGGCGCCGTTGAGACGGCGTATTTCGAGCGGATCGAGACCAAGCTTTTCCGCCATCTCGTCAAGAATCGTTTCAGCCGCCAGAGCGGGGTTGGTGGCACCGGGAGCGCGGTAAGCGCACGTCTTGGGCTTGTTTAGCACAACATCGTAGCCGTCGATCTGAAAATTTTCCAAGTCGTACGGAGCCAGAACGGTCATACAGCCAGCCGCTACCGGTGAACCGGGAAAGGCGCCCGCTTCAAACGAGAGTTGGAGTTCGGCTGCCGTGATTTTGCCCTCAAGGTTGACGCCGATCTTGGCGCGGATATGCGACCCTGGCGTCGGGCCGGTTGCGCGCAGCACCTCGCTCCGAGACATGACCATTTTCACGGGTCGGCCGGTGAGTTTGGACAGGAGCAGGGCCACCGGTTCCAAATACACCGTGGTCTTGCCGCCAAAGCCACCCCCGATCTCAGCCGGCACGACTTTGATATCCCCGCGGTTTATTTGCAGCATGGTGCCGCACAACTCGCGCACGGCAAATGGCCCCTGAGTGCTGACCCAGACCGTCGCCTTACCGTCCTGGTTATACTGCGCTACCGCGTTATGGGGCTCGATATAGCCCTGATGGACCATGGTGGTTGCAAACTCGCGGTCAATCACGATCTCGGCAGCGGCAAACCCGGCAGCGAGATTGCCCCGCGAGAACTGAATATGGTTCGCAATATTGGTTTCTGTGTCATCCCCTGCATCGACTCCGGCTGTCCGCAGGTCCGGGTGTAGAATAACTGCGTCGTCCCGCATGGCTTCGAGCACGTTCTGGACAAAGGGCAGCGGTTCGTATTCTACTCTGATGAGCTTGAGCGCCTCCTCGGCAACGTGGGGGCTGGTCGCCGCAACGGCCGCGACCGCATGACCGTCGTACAGAACTTTGTCGCGGGCCATAATGTTCGCAGCCAGGTGACGCGGGTTGACAAAGTTCTCGCCGATTTGCAGCATCCCCGGTTCAATCTCAGGAAAGTCGGTACCGGTAATGACCGCTTTGACGCCTGGCAGGGCTTGCGCCTCGGAAGTCTCGATGGATTTGATCCGCGCGTGGGGGTGTGGACTGCGCAGCACTTTCCCGTGCAAGAGACCCGGCAGGGTAATATCCGCTCCATAGCGGGCGCGTCCCGTAACTTTATCAACCCCGTCGTGCCGAATGGGACGGGTGCCAATCACCTTGAACTGATGCTCGTGTTGCGATCCCATATCCACCTCCCGTACACAAAAACGGGGAAGAGCTGACCGCCCTTCCCCGTTCAAGAGTTATCGTAATAGCGGTTTACCCGCCTCCAATAGCAGGCACAAAATGGATTTCGCCTTCATCTGGAACCGATTCGGTCAACCCTTCCGTCCCGATCTCTCCGTTGATCGAAACCGCAATGGAGCCGACCAAGTCTCCGTCCTCAACCACACGACTCCGAAAACCGGGGAACTGGCGTTCGAGGTCTTCGACTATTTCCCCCACTGTTTTCCCGGTGGCAATCGTGCGATCTTTGCCACCGGTTAATTTCCGCAGGAGCGAAGGAATATAGACGGTTGCCATTTTTTTGGGGATTGGGGAGCGGGTGTTGGGGATTAGGGAGTTGCGGTCTTCCTAACCCCCAGTCCCCAATCCCTGATCCCCCATTATCCGTTTTTCTCCAGAATCGCCTTGGTCACGCGTGGGGGTGACATGGGCAGGTCCAACATGCGCACGCCGGTTGCGTTATAAATCGCGTTGGCGATGGCAGCCGGCGGCGGAACAATAGGCACTTCGCCCACACCGCGCACACCCACCGGATGACCGGGGTTCGGGACCTCAACCAAGACGGTTTCAATCATGGGTAAATCCAGGCAGGTCGGCATCCGATAGTCCAGGAAGCCGGTGTTCTGCATACACCCGTCTTCGCCGTAGACGTATTCCTCGTTGAGTGCCCAGCCGACCCCTTGGGCCACGCCGCCCTGCATCTGGCCTTCCACGTAACTGGGATGGACGGCCTTTCCGACGTCTTGGACAGCCGTGTAGCGCAGCACGTCCACCTTGCCGGTTTCCTCGTCCACGGCCACGTCAACCACATGGGTGGCGAAGCCTGGCCCCACCCCGCGTGGGTTGACGGACGCGCGACCGGCGACCGGACCGCCGGTCCGGGGCAGCTTGCCGGCGAGTTCTTTGAGGCCCATGGATTCGTTGCCGTTCTCGGTACAGGTGAAGACACCATCCTGAAACACGACTTTATCCGCATCGACCTTCCAGGATTTGGCCGCCCGCTCCTTGAGTTGCTTCAGTACATCTTGCGCGGCTTCGTACACGGCCGTCCCGGTAGCAAAGGTGACCCGGCTACCGCCGGTCATATCCGTATGACCAATGGACTCGGTATCGGCCACGACCGGATGGACTTCTTCTGCCTTGAGGCAGAGCACCTCCGCCGCAATCATGGCGCAGGACGCCCGCGTGCCACCAATATCGGTCGAACCGGTCACCACATTAGCGGTGCCGTCAGTATTAATGGCAACGGTCGCGCTGGACTGAAAACCGGCGTTGAACCAGAAGCCCGAGGCCAGGCCCCGACCAACCCGGCGGCCTTCAACCTGAGGCAGCTCGGACTTGAAGTGGTCGCTGTCCTTGGCGGCTTCGAGCGTTTCAAGAAAGCCGATCTGGCCAAACTTTGGACCCGCAGGCTGTGCCGTGCCCTCTTTGGCGCCGTTGATGCGACGGAACTCCAGGGGATCAATCCCCAACTTTTCCGCGAGTTCATCGATCACCGTCTCTGAGCCCATGGCCGCGTTGGTTGCGCCCGGAGCCCGGTAGGCCGCGGTCTTGGGCTTGTTGACCAACACGTCGTAGCCGTCGATTTGGAGATTCTCGATGTCATACGGAGCAATAACGCACATACAGCCCGCGCCAACCGGAGAGCCCGGAAAGCCACCGGCTTCATAGGCCATCCAGACTTCGGCCGCCGTAATCTTGCCGTCCTTGTCCGCCCCCATCTTCACCTTGATGTGTGAACCAGGGGTCGGTCCGGTAGCTTTGAGCACATCGGCTCGGCTCATGACCATCTTGACCGGCTTGCCCGTATGCTTTGACAGCATGAGCGCAATCGGCTCGTAATAAATGGGAATCTTGCCCCCAAAGCCGCCGCCGATCTCTGCGGGAATGACCTTGATCTTGCTCGGCGGCATGTCGAGCACAAAAGCCGTTTGATCCCGGGCCGTAAACGCGCCCTGGGTACTCACCCATATTGTACTCTGCCCGTCCGAACTGTACTGCGCCACGGCGTTGTGCGGCTCAATATAGCCCTGGTGGACCATGGAGGTGTCAAATTCACGCTCAATGACCACTTCGGCAGCGGCAAAGCCCTCGGCCAAGTCTCCACGCGCGAACTGAAGGTGGTTGGCGACGTTTGTATCCGTGGGCTCTCCGTCCTCGCCCTTGCCCAGGCCGGGGATCAGGATAGGGGCCTTATCATCCATGGCCTCAACAACGCTCTGCACGTGCGGCAAGACTTCATAGTCAACCTTGATCAGCTTTGCGGCTTCTTCGGCGATATGCGGGCTGGTGGCGGCGACTGCGGCCACCACATGGCCGTCGTACAGGACCTTGTCTCGGGCGATACAGTTTAGGGACATATGCTGCGGGTTGATTGGCAGTTCTCCCATTGCCGCCATACCGGGCCCAATCTCCGGAAAGTCCTGGGCGGTGAGGACCGCTTTCACCCCAGGCATGGCCGCGGCGGCTGAGGTGTCGATCGATTTGATTCTGGCGTGAGCGTGGGGGCTGCGCAGAACCTTGCCGTGCAAGAGGCCGGCCAGACTGATATCGGCACCATACTGGGCCCGACCGGTGACTTTATCGACCCCATCGTGCCGAATCGGACGCGTCCCGATGACCTTGAATTTATGTTCTTGTTGGGCTGCCATGTTTACCTCCCTTGCATTTCAGCAGCGGCGTCTTGCACCGCTCTCACGATCTTGTCATAGCCCGTGCAGCGGCAGAGATTGCCAGCCAGGGCATAGCGAATTTCATGCTCAGTCGGGTTGGGGTTCCGGTCCAACAGCGCTTTGGACGTGACTAAAAAGCCGGGGGTGCAGATGCCGCACTGGAGGGCCGCATGCTCCAGGAATTTCTTTTGGAGCGGATGCAGGGTATCTCCGTCGGCCAAGCCTTCGACCGTGGTGATGTCTTTGCCCTCGGCTTCAACACCGAGCACGAGACAGGAGTCTGTGGGGCGTCCGTCCAGAATGACGCTGCACGCGCCGCAGTCGCCCGTCAGACAGCCTTCTTTCGTGCCGGTATAGCCCACGACATCCCGTAGCACTTCAAGCAGGCTCTGACGTGGCTCACACAGGAACTCGGTCTCTTCCCCATTAACTGTTGTTTGCACATGTACTTTCTTCATGTATGTCCTGCCTTCCCAATAACCTAGCGTGCCCGCGCCCGCGCGGCTGCTTCCTTTAAAGTGCGGCGGGTGAGAACACCGACCAGATGCGTCCGAAATTCTGCCGTGCCGCGCATATCACTAATGGGTGAGGCGGCTTGCTGAGCGAGCTGTGCCGCAGCCTCGATAGCGGCATCGTCCAGCGTTTTCCCGACCAGAGAATCGCCCGCCTCTTTGGCCAACAGGGGCCGGGCGGCAACCGCACCCAGACCGATACGGGCCGTGGTGCAGGTATCGCCATCGAGCGCCACGCACGAGCCCACGCCCACGACAGCGATATCCATCTCGTTACGCGGGATAAAACGTTGGTAACAGTCAGACACCTGTCCTTGCGGGGCGGGAATCTGGAATGCCACCAGCAACTCGTTCGGGGCGAGTACCGTCTGGCCGGGCGCGGTGACAAAGTCTTCCACCGCCACCTCCCGCGTGCCGTTGGGTCCGGCGATCTGACAGACCGCGCCCAAAGCAATCAGGGCCGGGGTCGTATCTGCGGCGGGGGAGCCGTTACACACATTCCCACCCACCGAGGCCCGTGCCAGGATCTGATCGGAGCCGATCAGCGCGGCAGCCTCAGCCAGCCCCGGATAGTGCTGCTGCACGGTCGCGTCGGCAATAATCTCGCAGCACGCCCGCGCGGCTCCGAGTTGGAGTCCGCTTTGCGCGTCAAAAGACAATGCCTGGAGTTCTGGGATCTTTTTGGCGTCAATCACCTGTCCCGGTTGTCGTACACCGGCACGCATCTGGATAATCAGATCCGTACCTCCTGCCAGCATACGCCCATTTTCGCCCGCCGCCGCCAAAACACTAATGGCCTGATCGAGCGAAGTCGGCGCTTCATAATTCAGTTCGTGCAAGGTCGCCTCCTTTTTGATTTTTATTCGTCTTCCGTCGTCTTCCTGTCCCTTCGCAGGCACCTAGATTGCTATATAAAAGCGCCAGGAAGTGCAAGGGTTCCCAAACATTCTGTCTTATGTTTTTCGTCCGCCAACCCACCGGGCGTACTCCTCAGGCGTATCAATATCGACGCGAATACCGGGGTCGTTGAGCGCAAGCTCACGCACCCGCTCCGGGTCTTTGCGGACCACCACCTTTGCCCCTCTATCCAGCGGGGCCGCCAGAAGCTCTCCGTAGACACCCTTTGAGAACAGCACCGGATGGCCGCGGCGGCCCTGGTAGGACGCAATGATAATGGGAAGGGGATCGGTTGCATACGACGCCATGAGGGCCTGTATGGTCTCAGCTTGGATAAGGGGGTGGTCAACCAGATTGACCACTGCGGCCTCGCTCTCGGGCGACAGGGTCTGAATCCCCACTTGCAGAGAAGAGAGTTGGCCCAGTCGATACTGCGGGTTTACCACGGTCCGCAGAGCCGGATGGTTCGGGACGACCGCCCGAATCGGTTCTTCGTGCTCATGCGCGCCGAGTACAACGATGAGTTCATCGACTCCGGCGCTCAAAAAGCTGGTGCAAATGTTTTCAATAAAGGTTCGTCCCTGGTAGTCGAGCAGCGCTTTGGGAGATCCCATCCGCCGGGACTCACCAGCGGCCAGGACAATACCAGAAATCATACCCAGAAATCATACCGCGTGTTCGTTGAGAAAGAGCGGACTTAGGGCGTAAATTTGAGCGGTCCGTCAGGCCGGACTTTGGCCGCCAGTGACAGCGTATCCGCCGGGCCCTTGCGCCGGGCGCGAACGATCTCGGCCGTAATGGCGACGGCAATCTCCGCCGGTGTTTCTGCCGCAATATCAAGCCCTAGGGGCGTATGTACGCGGGCGACGTCTTCAGGGCTATAGCCTTGTTCAACCAAGCGTTCGAGGGTCCTTTTTGAGCGCCGCCGGCTGCCGATCATGCCAATATAGGCCGGATTCTTCTTGAGTGCGGCCTTGACCGAGGTCTCGTCCCACACATGGCCGCGTGTGACCACAACGACAAAGGTCTGCCGGTTGATATTCAGGCTGTTCAGGACATCCTCAAACGGTCCGACTCGAACCTCGGCGGCGCGAGGAAAGCGTTCCCGATTGGCAAAGGCCCATCGATCGTCCACCACAACGGTATGAAAGCCGAGCATCGCTCCTATTTCGCACAGCGGCTGCGCAATATGGCCGGCCCCAACAATGAGCAAGGTCTGCACCCCGGTCTGCACGTCAACGAAAACACGCGGCCAATCCTCTTTTCGGACAAGCGCGTCTTCCTGGACTTCACCCTGGGGTGACACGGCAAACAGTTGGGGTTTGCCTGAGGAGACAGATGAGGAAAATGTCTCGACTGTTTCTGCGGTAATTGAGACGGATGGAGTCAGAGACGCCCCGCCGTTCCCATCCTGGCCAAGAGACAGGCAGCTCTTTGTTCCGGGTTGGACTCCGCTGAGCGGGTCGAGTGCCGTGACCAGAGCCGCGGGCTGGTGAGCACGCGTCGCCTCGGCCAAGGTCTGCGCTAATGCGCGGTGTTCCTCCGGCTGCCAGAGGTCAAGCGCGACATCCATCACCCCGCCACAGACCTGGATCTCGTCCTGATCAAAGTCGCCGGTTAGATCGACCTGCACAATACGCGGGGGGAGTTTCTGGTCCAGCACCGGATAGGCCCGGCGGAGCACCTCCCCTTCGCCACAGCCCCCGCCAATAGTCCCAAACGGCTGGCCTTCGGGAGGCACGACCATTTTCGCTCCGACCTCACGCGGCACAGAGCCGCGCGTGCGGATAATCGTCGCCAACACAAAAGGCTTGCCAGCCGCCAAAATTTCTTCAGCACGTTCCCAGAGATCTTCCACGGCACGAATCCTATCTGAACAGTTGGGGGGAAAGCAATGGAATACTGTCCGTTTTGCGAGCTTATTGGAAACGGGGCATAATTTCTTGGGCGAAGGTCCGCAACACCTGGGCCGGGTCGCCGGTCAGCGGTCCAAGAAAAATTTTCTTGACCCCGGCCTCGGCTGCGCGCTCGACCTGATCGAGACAGTCCTGGGGCGTCCCAACAATGGCAAAGCGTTCGGCCAGATAGTCCTTCAGCCCCAATTCGTCAACCATCCTGGCATGAAATCGCTCGGCGCCGAGCAGTTCGTGTTCATGCGGACGGTAGGCGGCCTTGAGTTTTTCAATCGGTTCCCACAGTTCGGCCGGAATACGCTTGCCCTCCAAGGTTCGCCGAAAGGCGTGGTTGGCACTCGCGGCCAGGGCCATGCGGATTTCATCCACTGCGGCCTGCGTGGTCTCGGCCATATTGGTCTTGGCAAAAAACCAGATATCCAAGTCGTCAAGTTTCCGTCCGGCAGCCTTGGCTCCAGCCTCGATACGGTTATAGGCGTCCTGCACCACCGCGGGGCTCAGTCCGCTGCCCACGATCACCCCATCGGCCAACTCTCCCGCCAACTGGAGGGTCTTTGGCCCCTCGGCACAGACGTACACGGGAACCGGCCTTTGCACCCAGACTTGGCGAACAGTTTTGCCCTGGAAGCGGGTTTCGCCAGTATAAAACCCTTTGATTGCTTCGAGCGCTTCGCGAAACTCGGCGAGTCGAGCGGCCTTGAGACCCACGTTATACACGGCACTGTCACCCGTCCCAATGCCAAGAAAAGCGCGGCCGTCCGACAGCTCGTTGATCGAGGCAATGGCTCCTGCCGTGACCGCGGGATGGCGGGTCAGAGGGTTGGTCACAAACGTTCCCATCCGCAGCCGCTGACTGTTCAGCGCGCATTGGGTCAAGGTCACATAGCAGTCCGGCCATAGCCAGTGTGCGTCCGGTACGCCTACCATCTCAAAGCCCCAGGCTTCAATCTGGCGCACCAGCCCCGGCAGGTCAGGATAGCTGTGCGCAAGGGGAATGGTGGCGAATTGGACGCTCATCAGCTTACAGCGTAAACGTGCCAACAGCTTTATACCAGAGGAGGACACGTTTACCCTTTCCTCTCTTCTGGGAGTAGCCTATCCGCTTCAGTTCAAGAGCACCATTGCTGCGGGTTCCCGCCTGACTTATGCTGCGTTCTCATGCAGGTTCGTTTGCTCACCCAATCCGATACGACCCCGCTCCAGAGCGTGGCAACGGACCAGTATTTTCTTCACACCGTCGTTGAGACACAGCTCCCAATCTTGCGCGTCTATACATACCCGGAGGATGTGCTGCTGCTCGGTCGGTATCACGCTGCCGGCGCACTCGGCCAAGACCCAGGTCCGACAATCGCTCGGCGTCTGAGTGGCGGACGAGCCTTTCCGAGCGGTAACGGGTTTGTCCAGTTCTCGCTCATTGTCCCGCACCGTTCGTTCTTCTTCTCCGCCGACCCGCACCACATCGCGCCGTTTCAGATCCTCAATCGTTACGTTCGCGGGGTGCTGCGCGGCCTCAAAACCGGTGGGGTTGAAGTCTTCTATCCGGGACAAGATTTTCTAACGGTCCAGCGGCTGCCGGTTGGCTGGCACTCTTTTGTGACAGCAGACAGCGGAGCCGTGCTGTACGAAGGCGGCGTGTTTGTCCAACGGGATATGAGCCTCCTGCCCCATTTTCTTGACCGGGCCGACCCGCAGGGGACTCTTCCCTGTCAGATCTTTATGCCGGACCAGGTTCACAATTTGGATAAAGTCCTCGGGCGGTCTCTTGCGTCGGACCAAGTTGTTCATCTACTCCGGAACGGCTTTACCCAGCAGTTCGAACTGGAATGCCTCGACCGCGACCTGGACAAAAACGAGCGGGCATCCATTCTGGGAAAACAGGCTCAGTCCGGCCTCGTGCCGAACAGCCGCCCGCTGCGATCCGACCTCCCCTATGCAGCAACGAGGCAAACTCCACTTGGAGAACTTCGAGTCCGCTTCTCTCTCACTCCCGAACGGACAATCGAGACGATCCAGTTCTCGGGTGATTTTCTTGCCAACCCGGCAGGGATACAGGCGTTGGAGCACAATCTCGAAGGCTGTCCGCTGGAGAAAGCCTCACTTTGGCAGGTCATTGACCAGACCTTTCTTGAGCCGGAGCACTATTTGATTGGGGCCGGGAAGTTAGCCGACTTGCCCGGAGTGATGATAAGCGCCTCGAAGAGTAAACGTGTCCAGCATCAATAAGCTATGAAGCAGAGCCACAACGCCCCTCTCCAACTCGGTCAGCTTGCCGCCGGACTGCTCGCCGACGATGACCTCACGCGGCTTTCAGCGTTGGCTCTGCTTGAGTCGGAGAGAACACTAACGTCTCTCTCGGACGACGTGGTCCGTAACCTTCTCACGTGTCTGGGGCATCGTACCAAAAAAATACAACGTGGCGCGGCGACCGTCCTCGTCCGCTTCGCCTCCCAACAGCCTGACATTATCGCGGCGCTGACACACAAGCTGACGCATCCGGACGCGCGGCTGCGCTGGACTGCGGCTTTTACCCTCTCCCAGCTTGAACTGCCGAGCCCCTCGCCTCAAAGAGTAAACGTGTCCTCCAATCAGACACAACTGCCGGACACGTTTACTCTTCTTCCTGTTTTAATCGAAAACCTGGGACATCAGGAAAGCGACCTGCGCTGGGCCGCGGCAACTGCGGTCTTGCAGCTCGCCCGGCACTATTCTCAAGACGTTGCTCAGGCCATGATCCAGCTCGTGTATAAGGGCAATGCCGTACAACGCCGTATGGCCCTCTACTGTCTCCGCGACCTGAAGCAAACGGATCACACAGCCCAGGACGCCTATCTCGCCAGCCTGCGTGACGAGGACCCTATGGTCCGCCTGGGCGGTTTGTCCTGTCTGGGTAAGCTCCGACTGAGGAGTGGAGCAATGCGAGCAGCGATTCCCCGGCTTTTAGAACACGACCCTGACATGGGTGTCCGCCGTGCGGCTGCCGTAACCTGCGGGCAGATCGGCGACACGGACACACATATCATTGAGGCGTTGCAGCGAACGGCTCAAGCGGCTGACACCAGCCTCAGCAAAGCATCGGCCGGAGCACTCAAGAAACTGCTATACCGGACGTAAAATACGGGTGATGAAGCTTTACGACAGGTAGCCCATCGGCTCGTTTTTCAGCAGTTCAACAATCACCTGCTGCCGGGTCTTGGGCCGTGTTTGGTTTTGTCCCTTCCCATCCAAGACAAACAGACCGCGCTTATACGTTCCACCGCCGTGCTGACACGTGTCCCACAACCGCTGCCACCGTTCGGGCGAGCGGACCCACTGTCTGAGAATTTTCTCTTGGTTGGTCATCCTTCCGTCTTGACTGAATTCTGACAAGAGCGCAAGAGCCGTACCTGGAAAGTCAGGGTATGCGACGGAAGACCGCTTCCATTATGAGCAGGCTTTCCTTCCCCGTATTAAACCAGGCTTACGGGGAAACCGGACTTACGCGGTCTGCCCCTCTACGCTCGGCTGTAGCGTTCCGACCAAAGCCGTTTTTCCCCCGTATACGAAGCGAGGTTTGAACGTATTCAGGATCGCCGGCAGGACGGTCATCGAAACCAAGAGACAGGCGCCCATATTCAGCGACAGCATGGCGCCCAGATAAAAATTGGGCCGAAAATTCGAGGTGAGGAAGACCAAGAAGCTCGCCGTCACAACGAGTGCATTAAAAAAGATCGCTTTGCCCGACGTCGCCATGGTGGCGGCGGTAATCTCTTCCGGGTCAGTCAATCCAGAGCGGATTTTAATCCGGTATTTATTCAGGAAATGGATCGTATAGTCGATGCCAATGCCAATCACCATGGAAGCGGTCAACGATTTACCAACCTCAAGGGGAATGCCAAGCAGCCCGAGCAGTCCAAAACTGAAGACCATGACTAAACTAATCGGGATGATATTAATCAGCCCAGCGACCCAGGAGCGAAACATAAACGCCGTCAATAAAAAGACGGCCACGAGTGAGACGACGAGACTGGCCAACTGCCCAGACACCACCAGTTCGCTGAAACGGGTGGTCAGATAGCCATTGCCGGCAATCCCAAGCCGAAAACCGCTGTTGGTTTCCCAACCAATAACCGTCGGATCAATGCCAGCCAGCCAGCGTCCAAAGCGGATAGACCACGGATCCTGTGAGCCAGTATCGGCTGTACCGCTATCCCCTGTCTGCCCAAACTCACGTACGGCAAAGTCTTGCACAATCCCAACCACGCGTTCGATGTCCTGGGTGCTATCCGACCGCAAAAATACGGTCATGTTGGCGTGCTGATAGTCATAATCCACGATTTCATCAAAATCGTCCGGGTCGCCAGAGAAGGAGTAGAGCAACAGGTACTGGGCGATGAGGTCTTGCGAGTCCGGAATCACTTCCATTTCGGGCTGATCCTCGTTCATGACCCGGTTCATGCGTTTGAT